>WLES01000126.1 GCA_009704155.1 Actinomycetota bacterium
TGAGATGGTTATCGTGGTTTACCAATCCGTGACTACCGATACGTACCTCAAAGACACCATTGTTGACGTGCTCACCGCGGTCGACGCAATCTTGCTCGGAACGGTGCTGTTGGTGATTGGCTACGGCCTCTACGAGCTCTTTATTGACACCGAAATCAAAGTTCCAGCGTGGTTGCAGGTGCACGACCTCGACGACCTCAAGTCGAAACTCATCGGGGTCGTTGTCGCAATTATCGCTGTTGTGTTCGTCGGTGTCTTCGTCGATTCGAACCGAGCCGATGAGGTCTTGTCGTATGGCCTCGGGGCCGGCGCGCTCGTAGCAGGTTTGGCAATTTTCGCGATTGCAACGCACAAGAGTGACAAGCCAGGCTCAGCCGAAAAACACTGATTCGAAACACGCAGTTGGGGTAACCAGCCCAGTCGAGTCGAGTCGTGTCACGCGTTATCGTTAACGCATGGGAGTACGCGTAGAACGAACAGATCTCGCCGGGATTGGATTCCGCGATGATGTCATCACTAAGGACGGGGCTCGCATTGGCGTCCTCACCTATCGAGAGGGTGGCCGCGAGGTGGCAATCTTCTCCGAAGACGATCCCGATGCGATTGCCGCGCGAGTGACCGTCACCGCAGCTGAAGCCGATGCGCTCTCAGAGCTCCTTGGGCAGGCGAAGACACTCGATTTCCTCAACGGCGTCGGAGGTGGGGTCGCAGGTGTTTACACGGAACACCTCACGCTCGCCGCTGACTCCCGATTCATTGATCACGAGCTTGGACTCACGAAGGCACGAACCAAGACCGGGGTGTCGATTGTGGCAATCGTTCGCGGGACAGACGTGATTCCTTCGCCTGAGCCAAGCGAGGTGCTGCTCTCTGACGATATTCTCGTCGCCGTTGGCACGCGCAAAGGACTCGACGCACTCGCTGCAATACTTTCGGACTCGCGCGCCTAGGGATTATGTCCCACACGGCGGCAGTCTTCATTCAGCTGGGCGGGGTGCTGCTCGCGCTCAGTTTGCTCAGTCGTTTCGCCTCGGCCTTTCGCCAGTCGGCTATCCCGTTTTATATGACCCTCGGGCTCTTCGTTGGAATTGGTGGCGTGATTCCGCTCACCGAAAGTCAAGAGTTTTTCGAAATCGGCTCCGAAATTGGAGTGGTGCTTCTTCTTCTGATGATCGGCCTGGAATATTCTCCCAAAGAATTACTCGTGAGCGTGATCGGAAACCGTCGAATCGGCGTGCTCGATGCGTTACTCAACGCAACCCCCGGTGCCATTGCTGGTTTGCTCATGGGATGGGGGCCCGTTGGTGCCTTGATACTCGCAGGAGTGACTTGGGTTTCGTCGTCTGGAGTTATCGTTCGGTTGCTCTCTGACCTCGGGAGAATGGCGAACCGAGAGACTCCGACAATCATCTCGGTACTCGTGCTTGAAGACCTCGCCATGGCGTTTTATCTGCCCGTCCTCTCTGCTGTGGCTGTCGGGGCAACAATTATGGAAGGCGCAGTTTCAGTCGGTATCGCGATTGGGGTCGTCGTAATCATCATTGGCGGTACCTATTTTTACGGTCGACGATTTGCCCGATTGTTCTCGGCAGACAACTCGGAAGCGCTCGTCGTCGGCGTTGCTGGAATGGCAATCCTGGTTGCCGGCATAGCTACGCAGGTAAATGTGTCGGCAGCAGTCGGCGCGTTTCTCGTGGGCATTGGGTTGTCTGGTCGGGTTGCTGCTTCGGCCGAACGCGTCCTCACTCCGGTTCGTGATTTCTTCGCAGCAATCTTCTTCGTGTACTTCGGCATTCAGACCAACCCGGCTGACATCCCCGCGGTCTTCCTTCCGGCTTTTGCTCTTGCCGCCGTCACGATGGTGACGAAATTCATCACTGGTTACGTTGCTACGCGACGCGCAGGAATCGCGATTCCGGGTCGATGGCGTGCAGGGCTTGCGCTCACACCTCGAGGCGAGTTCTCCATCATCATTGCAAGCATCGCTGTGGGCGCTGGCCTCAACGTGGCAATTCTTCCGTTCGCTGCAACGTACATGATGATGACCATCGTCATGGGGCCAGTGTTGGCGAGGATTCCGGATATGGAATGGTTCAAGAAGCGCGTTCGAGCGAGGGGTTAAGAGTATGAAGAAGTTTCTCAAAGTTGTTGGGTGGATCGTCGCCGTTCTCGTTGCTGCGTTCCTCGTCGTTCCGTTCCTCATACCGTTCGAGTCATCCGGTACACAGACGTATCGCGACGCGGCGGGGGCTGACGCAGAGTTCGTTCAGGCGGGTGGCATCGACGTCCACGTCGAGCGAAGGGACTACACGGGGGACTGCGGTTGTGACGCACCGCTCATAGTGCTCATGCACGGATTCGGGGCGAGCACATACTCGTGGCGCGATGTACTCGACCCTCTGAGCGAATTCGGCGAGGTGATTGCATACGACCGGCCAGCTTTTGGTTTTACCGAGCGCCCCACCGAGTGGAGCGGCACCAACCCCTACGGATTCGATGGAAACTTCGCAATCCTCGACGACCTGATTTCGAAGTTCGGTTCTGGGCGCGACGTTGTGTTGGTTGGACACTCCGCGGGCGGTCAGCTCGCAGCCGAATACGCGCGACTCAACCCGACGAGCGTTTCATCACTCGTCTTGGTCGATCCAGCGATTCTGACGACGGGAGGTACCCCAAACGGGCTCGATTGGTTGTGGGGTGTCCCTCAGATCGACCGACTCGGCCCGATTTTGGTCGGCGGCATAGCGTCGTCTGGAATGGACCTATTGAGTGAAAGCTATGCTGACCAATCGAAGTTGACCGAGGCCGTCATCGCCGGATACCGAGCGCCACTCACCGTGACGGGATGGGAGGAGGGCTTCTGGAACTTCTCCACGGCGCCTCGCACAAACGACTTAGCTGACAACCTCGACGACGTGTGGATGCCCGTCCTCCTCATCACCGGCGACGCTGACACTGTCGTTCCCACAGCGGACACCGTGGCGTTGAATTCGATGTTCCCCGACAGCCGCTTGGTGATTGTTGAGAATGCAGGGCACCTTCCGCAGGAGGAAAAACCCAGCGATTTCATGGCGGCAATCACCGTGCACTGGAAAGAACTTGCGCGTTAGGAGAGAAGCGACTTCATCTGCTTGTAGATGACGTTGGCGGCCATCACGGGGTTCAGGCGTGAGAGGCGATCCATGAACGTTGCGTCGGATCCGATGGTTATTCGCGGCTTGTTAGCCTCGATCGCATCGACCATTGCTTTCGACGCAACGGGCGCCGGGGTTGTAGGGAA
>WLES01000127.1 GCA_009704155.1 Actinomycetota bacterium
GACGTATAACCGAGCAGCGCGCTGGGGCATGGATATCGATGCCGTGACCGGTGACCGGCGCGCAGCGGCGAGCATCCAAATCGAGACACGTGGTGCACTGAACGATGTTGACGAGATTGCCGGTATTCCCGGCGTTGATCTGCTGTTCGTTGGGCCACTCGACCTGTCCTATGCCCTCGGAATTCCTCGGCAGTTCGATCACCCCGAGTTTCTTGACGCGCTTGACACGGTGATCACGGCGGGAAGGAAAGCCGGAGTTCCAACAGGAATTCTCGCGCCCACCGTTGACGCGGCTCGCGCTTACCGTGCACGCGGATTTCAGTTCATCGCACTGTCATCCGACTCAGTGCTCCTCGCCACGACGATTCAGGCTTCCGTCGCGGCACTCACGGCTGACGAGCAATGACCGCGGCTCGAGATAGCAACGGCGGGCAGTCAAAGCAGGTCGTTGTCGCACTGGGTTCTGTCGACGAAGAACTCGTCAGGCCGATTCTCGGTGACGGCTATGAGCTTGTTACGAACCCTACCGACGCTGACCTGTCAATCGCCGTCGGCGCACTAGTTCGAGGGAATGTGACCGTGAGCCGCGCAACATTCGACACGATGCCCAACCTGCGTGTACTCGCGCGAACTGGCGTTGGGACTGAGCGGGTTGACCTTGCTGCGGCAACTGAGCGAGGAATTCCCGTTGTCATAACCCCCGGAAGTAACACACGGGCAGTCGCTGAGGGTGCGTTGGCCATGATGCTCGCACTGACGAAATCCCTGGCTGAACTCGATGCGGTCGTCCGCGAAGGACGGTGGAGCGATCGAGAATCGGTACCCGTCGGGGACGTCGACGGGTCGACGGTGGGAATCGTCGGTTACGGACGAATCGGGCAGCGCTTGAGTGAGCTTCTCGTCACGCTCGGCGCCGAGGTGATCGCATTCGACCCCGTCGCCGTCGTTCCCGACTCCATGCGCTGTGCCACGCTAGCCGACCTGCTCGGCCGTTCGAACATCGTCTCTCTACACGTCCCTCTGCTCGAATCGACGCGTCACATGATCAATGCAGCCGCACTCAACTCAATGCCGATAGGGGCGATTCTCGTGAACTGCGGCCGTGGCCCGCTCGTCGACCTCGACGCTGCACTGGTCGCCCTCGAATCCGGCCAACTCGGTGGAATTGCACTTGACGTTTTCGACGATGAGCCACCGACTCCACACGCGCTGTTTCAGCATCCTCGAACGCTTTTGACACCACACGTCATGGGGCTCAGCCGCAAATCAGCGGCCCAAACATATATCGATGCTGCTCGGGGAATACGGCTCGTCCTTGACGGTGGAACAGCTCATGCAACAGCAAACGACGTGTGAGGTAGCCGGCGCCGCTAAGCAGCCAGCGCTGCACTAACCCTTTGTGCCAGCACGACCGACGAAATGGTCCATCGTTTGGTTCACTCCGAGGAAATCGGCGAGTCGGTCAAAGATGCGAACGGGCAGAAGGCGGGCGAGCGGCAGCACGCGCGCGAACGGTGGGAGAAGGAGGGTCGGCTTGCGACGCTCAATCGCGTTGAGGACCTCATTCGCGACAGGCCCTTCCTTGAGCACCGGGAGTAGAAGCGGGAACTTGGTTTGCGCACCCTCAAACATTCCGGTGTCGATGAAGAACGGGCACACCGTGAGCACGTCGATGGGGTGCCCGAGCGCACGCATCTCGGCGCGAAGTGATTCCATGAATCCGACCGCTGCAAATTTTGTCGCTGAGTAATCCGTCTGTTGAGCAACTCCGAGCAGGCCGGCCGCACTAGCGATGGTGACAACAGAACCGTCGCCACGCTCGATCATGCCTGGGAGGACGGCTCGCGTGACCCAGTAGAGTCCAAGCGCGTTGACCTCGTATGTGCGGCGAATGCTGTCCTCGGTCGAGTCGAGTAGGTGCTTTCCTGCCACAATGCCCGCGTTGTTGATGACGACATCAACGGCGCCCGATGCTTTCGCAGCGGCGTTGACGCCCGCAACATCGGTGATGTCGACGGTGTGTGATTCAGCGGAACCACCAGCTTTACGAATTTCGTCGCGAACACGATCTCCGGCCTTGCCGTCACGATCCCAAATAATGACGTGAGCACCGCGCTCAGCGGCCTGGACACCCATTTGCCGGCCGATGCCGCTCCCGCCGCCCGTGACAAGCACACGCGATCCGTTGAGGTTTCGTCTGGTCATCGTATTTTGGTTAACCATCCAATCGCTGTGGTCATGAGGGAAGCGAATTTTTCGTTGGACTGGCCGGGCAGTGGCGCAATTCCCCAGATGCGCTGGGTTGCAACGGTTTGCGCATCGGTGTACTTGAGCAACCCCGCACTTCCGTGACGGCGTCCCACTCCCGACTTCTTCATACCGCCCATCGGTGCCTCGTGCGATGCGAACGACGCTGAGAACCCTTCGTTGATTGTCACCGATCCAGATCGGATGGAGCGAGCAACGGTTGGGCCGAGGCGGCGTGACCACACGCTGGAGTTGAGCCCGAATTCCGAGTCGTTGGCTCGTTCAATTGCCTCGTCGTTCGAGTCGACCCGATAGACGCTGATGACCGGCCCAAACGTTTCGTTACGTGCGAGGGTCATTGATTCGGTTACGCCAGTGAGAATTGTCGGCTCAACAAAGTTGGGTGAGATGTCGGGGCGGCGCGAGCCACCGGCGAGCACCGTTGCCCCCTTCGCAACAGCGTCATCGATGTGCGCCATGACGCGGTCGGCCTGAGCTGACGAAATCAGGGGCGCCATATCGATGTCCCAGTCTTTTCCTGCACCGAGGGTCATTGCCTTGGTTTCGCGGACAAAGGTTTCAAGGAATTCGTCATACACGTTCGTGTGAACATAGGCGCGCTCTGTACTGATGCACAGCTGGCCGCTGTTGCTAAAGCTGGCGCGAACCGC
This sequence comes from Actinomycetota bacterium, assembly GCA_009704155.1. Classification (GTDB taxonomy): domain Bacteria; phylum Actinomycetota; class Actinomycetes; order Actinomycetales; family Microbacteriaceae; genus MWH-TA3. The sequence continues at coordinate 2,919 of WLES01000127.1, forward strand.
ACCTTTGGCCGCTCGCTGCACATCGGCATCGTCAAGAACAAGAAGTGGATTCTTGCCGCCGAACTCTCCAGAGAAACCGATCAAACGCGTTGCGCACTGCTCAGCAACGATTATTCCCGTGGCCGTAGAGCCCGTGAACATGATGAAGTCAGCCCGGTTGATGAGGTCTGTGCCGTGAACTCGACCGCCACCGTGTACGACGGTGAGGACGCCCTCGGGCAGCCCTGCCTCCGCGAGAATCTCGGCGATGATGTCTGCCGACCGAGGTGTCGCTGCATCCGGCAGAAGAACGACGGTGTTTCCGGCAAGGATTGCCGGCAACAGGTCACTGGCGGGGAGCGTGAACGGGTAATTCCA
>WLES01000128.1 GCA_009704155.1 Actinomycetota bacterium
CTCGGCCATTTCGACGACGTTCGTCAAGAGCAGTGCCCGAGTCATTGGGCCAACTCCGCCGGGATTGGGCGAAACCCAGGCCGCAACGTCTTTCACATCTTCGTCAACATCGCCGGCAATTGCTGACGTGCCGTCCGCCCGCGTTATGCGAGAGACGCCGACGTCTAGAACGATTGCACCCGGCTTGACATCCTGAGCGGACACAATCGAGGCGGACCCGGCTGCGGCAACGATGACATCGGCTCGACGCAAATGGTCAGAGAGATTGCGTGTCCCGGTGTGCGTGAGGGTGACCGTCGCGTTGACGGCCTTTCGGGTGAGGAGCGCACCGATGGACCGACCGACCGTCACCCCGCGGCCAATCACAACCACGTCGAGTCCATCCCACGAAATCCCATGGCGCTCAACAAGATCGATGACGGCTCTCGGGGTGCACGGGAGCGGTGTCACAATTCCTCCTGTGGCTCGAAGCACGAGTCGCCCGAGATTCGTCGGGTGGAGCCCATCGGCGTCTTTCGTCGGATCGATTCTCTCCAGCAGAGCGTCGGTGTCGAGGTGAGCGGGCAGGGGCAATTGGACGATGTAACCCGTGACCGCGGGATTGGAGTTGAGCTCGTCGATAACCGCTTCAACCTCGGCTTGAGTTGCGTTTTCGGGCAACTCACGTCGAATCGACGCAATTCCTACTTCGGCACAGTCCTTATGCTTGCCACCGACGTACCACTCGGAACCTGGGTCGTTGCCGACGAGCACGGTTGCCAGGCCGGGGACGATTCCGCGTTCTGCCAGACGGGCTACTCGCTTTGCGAGGTCGACCTTGATGGCGGCGGCTGTCGCCGTGCCGTCAAGAATCTGCGCCGTCATCCGACCCTTACTGAACGAGGCCGGGATACAGCGGGAAGCGTTCGGTCAAGGTTGTCACGCGCTCCCGCAATCCCGCGATGTCGGGGTTCGGCATGAGGGCGTGAGCAATGACGTCTGCGACCTCGACAAATTCAGCGTCGCCGAAACCGCGCGTCGCGAGTGCGGGGGTACCGATGCGCACACCAGACGTGACCATCGGTGGGCGCGGATCGAAAGGCACTGAGTTGCGGTTGACGGTAATTCCCACCTCGTGCAAGAGGTCCTGTGCCTCTGACCCGTTGACCTCAGAGTTACGCAAGTCAGCGAGGATGAGGTGAACGTCTGTTCCGCCGGTGAGTACGTCGAGCCCTGCAGCAGTGGCGTCGGGAGCTGTCAATCGATCGGCGAGAATTCGAGCACCGCGAATTGTGCGCTCCTGGCGCTCTTTGAACTCATCGCTCATCGCAACCTTGAACGCAACTGCTTTCGCTGCAATGACGTGCATGAGCGGTCCGCCCTGTTGACCGGGGAACACTGCCGAATTGAGTTTCTTTCCGAGTTCCTCGTCGCGTGACAAGATCAAGCCCGAGCGAGGCCCGCAGAGAGTCTTGTGAACCGTCGTCGAAATGACATCGGCGTAGGGGACAGGGCTCGGGTGTACGCCAGCGGCTACAAGACCAGCGAAGTGAGCCATGTCGACCCAGAGCATGGCGCCCACCTCGTCGGCGATTTCGCGGAATGCAGCAAAGTCGAGGTGGCGCGTGTAGGCACTCCACCCGGCGATGATGACACGCGGCTTGTGCTCGCGGGCCTTGTCGCGAACGTTGTCCATGTCGATGAGCATCGTTTCTGGGTTCAGTCCATACGACACTGCGTTGTAAAGGCGTCCGGAGAAGTTCAATTTCATTCCGTGCGTGAGGTGGCCACCGTGGGCGAGCTCAAGACCAAGAATGGTGTCGTCCTTCGTCGCGATGGCGTGAAGTACTGCCGCGTTCGCCGTGGCACCAGAGTGGGGTTGCACGTTCGCATACGCTGCACCAAAGAGCGTTTTCGCGCGTTCGATTGCGAGTGACTCTGCGATATCGACGAATTCGCAACCACCGTAATAACGCTTCCCCGGGTAACCCTCGGCGTACTTGTTCGTCAGAACAGAGCCCTGAACCTGCAGGATTGAGCGGGGAACGAAGTTCTCTGACGCAATCATTTCCAGATAATCGCGCTGGCGGCCGAGTTCGAGCTCAAGCACCTCCGCGATCTCGGGGTCAACCTCCGACAGAGGGGCGTTGAAGCTTGAGTGCTGGTGATCGGTCACGGTTCTCCTCGGAAAACGGGTGGTGGTAACTGTATTCTAGGGCGCTGCGAGCGCGCGTTCCCTGCGCCTCGCGATGAGTGCCACCATCGACCCCGCCACAAGGACTGACGCGCCGATGTAGGGCAGCGCAGCAATGCCGAGTGGGACGAGCAATAAGCCGCCAACGAACGAGCCGCCCCCGATTCCAAGGTTCCACGCTGTGGTTCGCATCGCACCAGCAAAATCACGAAGTCGTGGACTTGAGAGTTCCATGATGTACTGACCGAACAGCGGCTCGGTGACTGCGAACCCCAGGCTCCACAGTGCGACTGCGACGGTTACCGCAATTGTTGACGGGGCGACCAAATTGACGATCACCATCATTGCTGCCATATAAAGGATCGACAGAGAAATGTTGCGCGACAAATTTTCTGGCTTTCTGCCCAATCGCTCTGCGACAACAATCCCGATGGTCCCGCCAATACCGTACGCGGCGAGCGGTGCGGCAACGGTGAGAGGTGTGAAGTGCGAGACCTCGATGAGGAACGGTGCGATATACGGATAGAAGATGTTTCCACCACCGACGACGAGGAAAACCCCTGAAACGCCGAGCAGGACCATGGGGAATGTGGAATCCGACAGGACTGAATTCTTCTTGGCAGCGCCTTCACTGTGGGGATTGGGCACGGGGACGAGAAGGAAATAGAGCCCAACGCTTGCACCAATTGTCAACGCGGACATGATGAGGAACCCAGATCGCCAATCACTCACCGCTGCAAGGGCTGAGCCCAACGGCAGTCCAGCAATAAAGGCGAGATTCGCACCAGCTGAGATGAACAGGAATCCGCGAGAACGCCACTTCGACGGCAACATCGTCGTGACGTACCCCGTCGCAATCATCCAAAACATGCCGTTTCCCAAGCCGCCGACAACACGAGAAATCAGAAGCGTTTCGTAATTGGGCGCAAGGGCCGCCATCACGTTCGAGGCCGTGAATAGTGCGACCGCCACAACAAGAATCGATTTTCTGCTGAATCGCCGTGTCGTCAACGACATGGGAATTGCCGTCAAAACGACCGTTGCCGCCCACACCGACACAAGAAACCCGATTTGCGACGTGCTGACACCAAGGTC
>WLES01000129.1 GCA_009704155.1 Actinomycetota bacterium
ATTGCACCCCACTTGGAGGGCGCCCAACCGGTACGACGAGCCTGAAGCCGCTCTGCTGCGAAAACACCAAACTGGCAGGTAACTGATGACAACACCAGCACCGTTGTGTTGATCGTCGAGAGCGTGAGGTCAAGCTTTCCCGACTGCTCTGCCCACAGTTCGGGAGCCATGCTCCTCAGCGAGAAGTAGATTGCGAACAGCCCGGCGAAGAACATCACTTCACTCGCCAGCCACACAATTGTTCCAACTGCTACCGCGTTGGGTCGGTTTACGACCGGCGCTGTACTGATCATTGAGGAACTAGTCACAACTACAATTATGGCTTGATTCCACGGTCACTTTCGCCATTTTGGCGCTGTTTTCCTTAGAATTTGCGCAAATTTCCGTCGTTTAACCCGTTCACCCCTGACGGTAGGGTGGGGTAGTGACTTCATTGCCGCTGACAACCGTCATTGAGACACTCGTGGGCGGTAAATCGCTCACTGTCGCGCAGGCATCATCCTCGATGGGATCAATCATGCGAGGCGAAGTTTCCGATGCACAACTCGCGGCGTTCCTCGTTGCGTTGCGGGTAAAGGGTGAATCGGTCGACGAAATCGTTGGTTTTCGCGACGCCATTCTCGACGCTGCATTACCTCTCGACGTGTCGACAGACGCCGTCGACATCGTTGGAAGCGGGGGAGACCCCGTGGGAGTGCTCAACGTTTCATCGATTGCGTCTATGGTCGTTGCCGCCGCGGGGGTGCCCGTCATAAAGCACGGAAATCGCGCTGCCAGCTCGAAATCGGGGGCAAACGACGTTCTTACTGCACTCGGGATCACCATTACGCACGAACCGGAACGTGTGGCACGCGTGTTCGCTGAAATCGGCGTGACCTACATCAACGCAATGGTGTTCCACCCAGGGTTCAAGAACGCCGGACAGGTGCGCACCGAACTCGGAATCCCGACGGTATTCAATGTGCTCGGACCGCTGTGTAACCCGGCTCGACCGGAAGCAAACAGCCTCGGAATGGCCAACGCAGCCCGAATTCCGCTTGCTGTCGGACTTTTCCAACAGCGAGGCGCGACGGCCCTCGTCTACAGGGGAGAGGACGGAATCGACAAGATTACGACCACCGGTCACTCAAAAGTGGTCGAGGTCACACGCGGGAGTGTGACTGAGCACGATTTCGATCCGCGTGAGCTTGGATTCGCGTACACCTCGATCGACGAAATCCGCGGTGGTACGCCTGATGAGAACGCTGTAACCGCACGACGCGTTCTCGCTGGGGAGCGGTCGGCTGCGCGCGACATCATTGTGTTGAATTCAGCGGCTGCGATTGTGGCTCATCGGTTGCACAAGAATGTCGCTGAACGCGACCGCTCGTTCGTCTCGCGCATGGGCGAGGCAGTCGAGGTTGCAACCCACTCAATTGACTCCGGGGCAGCTGAAGCAAAGCTTCAGGCGTGGGTCGACGCAACAAATTAGTTCTAGCGGCGACGCGCGAGTCGGCGAATGACAAGCAGAACGGCGGCAACGAGGCTTCCGAGCAGCGCTCCAGAGGTGTTTGCCACGAAGTCGCTTGGATCGGGGACTCCCACGGCGGTGACTTGCTGCACCGTCTCAATGAGGAACGACGCGAACGCAAGAATGAGCACAGAGCGAACCGGCGACCTCAAAAACATCGCCAGTGTGAAGCCCGCTGGGAGAAATAGAAACGCGTTGAGCGTCCAGTTCGCTCCCACCACGACAGAATCCGCCCACAGAACTGGATCAAGCAACCACAAGGTGGTTGCGGTGCTGTTGGCGTCGCCCAGTCGCAGTGTGAATCCCGTGACGAGAGCGAGAGACCACAGAGTCGCGATTGTCAGACCGAGTGTTCGGCCAGAACCTCGAGCGATGTATTTAGAAAACAGAGTCAGCAACAGTCCGACGACAATTGCCGTGGGGAGTGCGCCGTTGGTGATAAACGGCTGGATGAATACGGCGAGGGACTCGAGGGAGGGCATCATTTCACCTCAATCTGACATAATGTGTATTATCGGATAACATAGACACCCGGCTACCGCCGCCCTGCACGCTCAAGCAAGTCGAGCAGTTCGGGTGGCCCCACTGTTGGGCTGGTTTCTCGGAACTCGGCAACGTCCCACCAGCGGTATTCAATAACGTCGTGACGTTCCTCTGGGGTCCAGCCGGTTGTGTCGATGTCGAATCGATCCACCATAACGACGAAAAAGTTGTCAACGTACGTGTGGTAATTCTGCCCGTCGCCCCACTCCCACGCTCCCGTGTGTGTTGCGAATTGGTCGCCGAGTTCGTCCACGGAAATCGCCATTCCGGTCTCTTCAAGCAATTCACGCACTGCCGCGTCCTCGACAGACTCACCGGGGTCTATCGCGCCACCGGGCGTTATCCACCGTGGCGGAAGCTGCAATCGAGCGTCGTAGTGGGTATTGAGGAGCAAGAAACAGCCTTCGCGGTCCATCAGGATTACTCGCGCAGTTTCGCGGTGCATGACGTGGTTTTTGCCAGGAATCTCGATCATGTTCCCTTCTTCCCCACGAGTCCGAACGCCCGCATCGACAGCTGGACCATTGGCCCGATACCGAGCACAAACATGAGCGTTCCAAGGCCTACCGGTCCGCCAAGAGCGAGCCCGATGAGTGTGGCCGCGCCTTCAAGAGCTGTTCGAACCATCCAGACCGGCTTCTTGAAGCGCGCGACAGACCCTGTCATGAGTCCGTCACGAGGGCCGGGGCCGAGCCGCGCACCAATGTAAATGCCAGTTCCGAGGGCAATAATCGCCATCCCCAGGACGTACCACCCGATTTGCCCCGCGAGCCCCCATGTTGCCGCGCTCGGCACAAACCTCAGTGAAAGGTCAATGAAAGGACCGATGAGCAATGCGTTGAAGACTGTTCCAATCCCGGGTTTTTGCTTGAGGGGAATCCAGAGCAGCAGAATGATTGCGCTCGCGAGGACGGTCGCCAGACCGAAGCTCAATCCCGTGATGTTGGCGAGCCCCTGCCCGAACACGTCCCACGGCGCGAGGCCGAGAGCGGCTTGAACCTGGAACGCAATACCCAAACCGAACAGGTACAAACCGAAAACGAGCCTCACGAGCGTGAGGGGCTTGGGGAATTCGCCGATAGCCACTCTCGAGTGCTATTTCGTGAAGTACGAAACGTCGCCAACGAGTCGCGTGTGGTCGGCAGGGACGGGTTCAACCGCGGCAGAGACTATCTCGGCCGCGAACTCCTCGACGTTGTACAGCTTCG
>WLES01000013.1 GCA_009704155.1 Actinomycetota bacterium
GCGCAACACCCTGTACATCGCGATTGCTGGGTTGGTTGGGCTGGTGACGTTCGTGCTTGCGATTCCAACGACCCTTCCGCGTCGACGGCGAATTGACGACGAACTTGCCGTTTCAACGGGTGATGACAATGGTTGATATCTCGAGAATCGTCGTCTCGACCCTCACCGTCGGAGCTCTTGGCATCAGCGCGCTCGCTGTCGCACAAGAATGGTCCCCGTTCGAGAGCGAAACCGTTGAACTGTCGACAATCGTTACCCCAGAGGCGGTGACCCGAAATCTCAGCTGTACCGGAGCGGCGATCGCGTCGGTTGCGGACTCGACGCAGTGGACCCAGCTCGGCGCAACGGACGTGGCCCTGTCCGGCGGGGCAATCGCCGGTTCATTCACGACCGACTCGAGCCCGACTGGCGCGATTATCGCTCACGACGGTGATCCCAACGCGGTCGTCGCCGCCGAGTCGATCGAGTTGTTCACGGACAACATGGTTGGTTTTCTCGCAACGGAGTGTTCTGACGCACTGAATTCGGCGTGGCTCGTTGGCGGGAGCACCGAGACGGGTCGCGACGCGGTTCTGACCATTTCTAACCCAGCCAGAGTTGATGCTCGCGTCGACCTCGAGTTCTACGGTGCCGAGGGGTTCATCGAAGCGCCAGCGTCTCGGGGAATAATTGTCCCGGCCGGCGCGCAGCGTTCGTATTCCCTTGCAGGGTTCGCGCCGAACGAGTCATCCCCCGTCATTCACGTCGTGAGCAACGGTGCACCGGTGTGGGCAACACTTCAAGTGTCGACGGTGCGCGGACTCGTGCCGGGTGGTCTAGACCGCATCACCGCGGTGGACGAGCCGGCGACGGTCCTTAGTATTCCCCTGATCAGGGAGCCGGACGCCGAGGTGATCGGGCCTTTGCGATCGGAACCCGGCTACGACGACACCGAAACGATGGTTCGGTTGTTTGTGCCCGGTTCGGAAGACGCGACAATCACGATGACGTTCACGCCTCACGCCTCCGACGACGAGCCATTCGATGTGACGACGGAAATCGCTGCGCAGAAGGTCGTGGACATCCCTGTCGCTGAACTTCACGATGGAGATTTCACAGTCACCATCACCTCGACAACGCCGCTCTTTGCGACGGCACGAGTGTCCTCGCACAACATGGATACGGAAGTGACGGATGTTGCATGGGCGCCTGCGCTCGCTGCGTCCAATCAGCTTTCCGCCGCGGCAATTCCGTTTCGCGGCACACTCGCTATCTCCAACCCACAGGACACTGAAGTGTCAGTTGTCGTGACGGCCAACGGGGTCGAGTCAACGGTGATTGTCGGAGCATTCGGCACGACGCCATTAACGGTGAAGGCAGGGTCGGTGTATCTCCGCTCTGATTCGCCTTACGTCTCCACCATCTTTATCGAGACACCAAACGGCATTGCCGTGATTCGGCCCCGGCCAGCTCCGCTCGGCGCGCAAGCGGTAACCGTTATCGCTCACTAAGCGTGCGGAAAGAACCGATTCGGCGCGAAATCGTAAGGGTCCGTTTCGACGAGTTCCGCAATTGCGGTGATCGTGACTGTCTCGATGTGGTTTCGCCGATGCCAGTCGTCGTCTTTGTGGAGTTTCGCCATCCGTTCGATGGGAATTCGGTACAAAACGACACGATTCCCGGGGCGATCCACCGCCCACATTCGGGGTGTCCCATCGGCGAACTCTCCGGAGGGCAACAAACCCATTTCAACGCGCACGCCCTTCATGAGGTCGGCCTGGACGTCGCACAAGTAGTTGATGACATCCTTCGCAACGCTCATGAAAAAGCCGTTTCGGCCGTCTGAATCAGCCGCTGCAATCCCGCGAACATCTGACCGCGGGGCGCGCCCGTGCCTCGATAACGATGGCGGTATTTCGCTCATTCGCAAAGCCTACCGCCAGGCATTAGCCTGACTAGGTGACCGTCAGGCAGTGCCAAAAACCCGGATGTTCTGCGGATGCCGGGTCAACGCTGACGATGGATTACGACGCCAAGACTGCGGTTCTCGGGAAGCTCAGCCCGACACGGGACCCCAGAGCGGTCGATCTGTGTCGGCACCACGCAGTGGCATTTGTTGCCCCGAACGGCTGGAAACTGGTGCGGTATCGTGAACACACGGACGAAAGGTAACGCATGCCGGCAGACGTGAACAGCGTGGTGAAAACCTACGACGTTCGTGGACTCGTCGACTCCGAATTGACCGACGAAATTGTTGAGGCGTTGGCGGCTGCTTTTGTCGATGTGATTGGCGCGCACGACACGTCAATCGTTGTCGGTCACGACATGCGCGATTCGTCTCCTCGGTTTGTCTCAGCATTCACGCGGGGTGCTCGCGCCCGTGGAGCCGACATCATCTCGATCGGGCTTTGTTCGACAGACGAAACGTACTTTGCATCGGGCTCGTGGAATTTGCCGTCCGCAATGTTTACCGCATCGCACAATCCGTCGACCTACAACGGAATCAAGTTGTCGCGAGCGGGGGCACAATCGTTGAGTGCCGATACGGGGCTGTTTGAGGTTCGCGATCGAGCGAGCGAATACCTACTCAACGGAATCCCGACGGTTGACACGACGGGAACCGTCGCGGAGAGGGATGTGCTCACCGACTACGCGTCGTACCTGAGGCAGCTCGTTGATGTCACCCACATCAGGCCGCTTCGAATCGTTGTTGATGCCGGTAACGGTATGGCGGGGTTGACCGTCCCTGCAGTACTCGGTACTTCGGCAGGTTTACCCGAACTTCCGGTAGAGGTTGTTCCGATGTATTTCGAGTTGGACGGAACGTTCCCCAATCACGAAGCTAATCCGCTTAACCCAGCGAATATCGTCGATCTTCAGCACGCCGTCACCGCTCACGGTGCAGACATGGGGCTCGCGTTTGATGGAGACGCGGACCGGTGTTTCGTCATCGACGAACGCGGTGAGCCGATGTCACCGTCGGCCGTCGCCGCCCTCGTGGCCGTTCGCGAAATCGAGCGGGTAAAGGCGAAGGGGGAGCGTGACGTCACCGTTCTCCACAACCTCATCACCTCCGATGTTGTCCCGCAGACGATTCGTGCGGCCGGTGCGCTGGCGATCCGCACAAATGTCGGACACTCGCTCATCAAAGACATCATGCGTGAAACGGGTGCTGTTTTTGGAGGGGAGCACTCGGCTCACTACTACTTCCGAGACTTTTGGGGTGCCGATAACGGGATGCTCGCAGCGCTCCACGTCATCGCAGAACTCGGTCGAGGATCCGAGCCGTTGTCCACTCTGTCTGCCCGCTATTCGCCCTACATCCAGAGCGGCGAGATTAATTCGGTCGTCGCAGACGTTGACTCTGCAGTCGAGCGAATCCGTGAAGCCTTCGAGGGGCGCGGTTTGTTCGACACTCTCGACGGTCTCACGGTCTCGAGTACGGATCGTTCGACGCACGATTTGCCCCCGCAGAATGGCGAGAATCGGGAGTTTTGGTGGTTCAACGTGCGTGCATCCAACACTGAGCCATTACTCCGACTCAACGTTGAATCCGGTTCGCAATCGAGCATGGAATCTGTCCGGGATGAGGTCCTCGCACTTATTAGGCAGAATTGATGTCAACACGAGGAGGTGACATGGCGGAGCGGATTTTGATCGTCGACGACGACCCGGGAATCGGCGAGGTCGTGCAGTTGTTCCTCGGTGTTGCAGGATTCGACACGCGCGTTGCCACCAGCGGCCCAGCTGCCATCGACGCGTTTCACGAGTACAACCCTCACCTCGTCCTTCTCGACCTCAACCTCCCTGGGCTGGACGGCATCGCCGTGTGCCGAAAGATTCGCGAAACGTCTGGCACACCGATTGTGATGTTGACAGCCCGCACGGATACACAGGACATTGTTGCTGGGCTAGAAGCAGGCGCCGACGACTACGTCGAAAAGCCGTTCAATGACAAAGTGCTTGTCGCACGAATTCGCGCGTGCATGCGCCGTCCGACCCCTGTGACGAGTGCAAAACTCTTGGTCAGCGACATCGTGATTGACCTCAAGGGGCACCAGGTCACGCGCGGGGGAGAGCCGCTCTCACTCACACCGCTCGAATTCGATTTGTTGCACACGCTTGCGTCGAGTCCTGACGAGGTGTTTACGCGAGAGCACCTGCTCGAGAAGGTCTGGGGTTATCAGTACAAAGCGGACACTCGACTCGTCAACGTTCACGTGCAGCGTCTTCGCTCAAAAATCGAGAACGACGTCGACGACCCGAAGATAGTTCTCACGGTTCGCGGGGTCGGCTACCGCGCAGGTGAAACGCACCCGGCATGAGTTTTTTCCGTCGCCTGCTGCGGCTCGCGCAAATGAGATGGCGCACCTCTCTCCGACTTCGAATGGTTGCGGCGTCGGGGATTCTCTCCGCGCTCGCACTGGGGTTGATCGGCGGACTCCTGTCGTACACAATCCAATCCAATCTTTACGATTCGCGACGTGACGAGATTCTCGCGGAGACCACCGCGGTGTCGCGAAACGTGCAGACGCTGTTCGATGGCGCACTCGATGTTCAGGGCTCGATTGACGTCGAACAGGCCAACGCGGCAGCCCAAACGACCGTGCGGTCCACAACGAACTCTCCCGGCCTCGCCGGGTTCGCGATTCTTCGAGTGCCGGGTCAGGCAACTGAGCAGTTGATGGCGAGTTCGTCGTCAATCGATTTCCCCGTCGAAATCATCTCAACAGAATTGCGAACAGCCATTCAGGGCGATCGAACCTCGGTGCACTATCAGCCCGTCGAAATGCCGGACGGCCAACCGGGAATCGCGGCTGGCACAAACGTCAACGTCCCTACCGCAGGTCGCTACGACCTCGTGCTCGTTTACGATTTGAGTGACGTTCAAAACAATCTGTGGTTTGTACAAGGTGTTCTTGCTCTGGGTGGCGGGCTATTCGTGCTCATCACGACCTTCATTGTGTGGACCGTCACGACGAGGTCGATTCGACCCATTGTGACAACAGCCCAGACTGCTGAGCGCTTCGCCGAGGGGAACCTCGATGAGCGAATCGAGGTTGAGGGTGAGGACATTGCGGCGACACTCGCCACGTCGTTCAACAAAATGGCCGAATCGATTCATTCGCAAATCACGCGATTAGCGACCCTGTCGACTCTGCAACAACAGTTCGTCTCTGACGTGAGCCACGAACTTCGGACACCGCTCACGACCATCAAACTCGCCGGAAGCATGCTCTTTGACCAGCGCGATACGTTCGACCCTGACACGGCTCGTGCGGCTGAGCTTCTCAAAGTGCAGATTGACAAGTTTGAACTCACACTCGCTGAACTTCTCGAACTGTCGAGGTTCGACGCTGGGGCCGCTGAACTCGAACGCGACTCTATTGCCCCTGTCACTCTTGTCTCGTCGAGCATCGACGCGGTTCAGTCCCTCGCGGAATCCAAGGGTTCTGAGTTGAGGCTGCACGCTCCAGGAGGGCACACCGAGTTCGAACTTGACCCGCGGCGAATTCGTCGAATCTTGCAGAATCTCCTGTCGAACGCGATTGACCACGGTGAGGGTAAACCCATCGATGTGTGGGTGGACTCGTCGTCGACAGCTGTGTCGATTGCGGTGCGCGATTACGGTGTCGGGATGTCTGAACAGGACGCGGCCAGAGTCTTCGACCGCTTCTGGCGTGCTGACCCCTCCCGTCAGCGACAAACGGGTGGCACCGGCCTCGGGCTGGCGATCGCCCAGGAAGATTCGCGTCTTCACGGCGGTTGGATCGATGTGTGGTCTGTGCCGGGCGAGGGCGCCTGTTTCCGCGTCACGGTTCCCAAAGACGGAGCAACAAATGTTGTGTCACCCGTTGCGCTTCCGCCGGAGGTGCCGCGTGAGGACTAAAGCGCTCGCCCTGTTCCTGCTTCTCGCGCTCTCGGGATGTTCTGCGTTACCCACGAGCGGACCTGTCCTTGTCGCCGGCCCACAAAATGTGACGGACGATGACAGTGTTCAGTACTTGCCAGCCGGACCGGCCGAAGGTGCGACGCAGCGTGAAATCCTCGACGGGTTCCTCGCAGCAGGTGCCGCGGCTCAAGAGAACTACCGCATCTCACGTTCGTTCTTGACTGACCAGTTTGCCAACGAGTGGGATCCAACATCGGAGACCCTTGTGAGGGGAACGTCGATTGACTATGTGTCCACGAGTGCGGAGTCACTGTCCGTTACAACCCCGATCCTCGCTCGTATCGCTCGCGGCGGGGTTTACACAGACGAGAAACTCGGCGCAACTCAACGGTTTGATTTCGAGTTCACCGAGGTTGGTGGGGAGTGGCGAATCTCCGGTGCCCCGGATGCAGTCCTCATGGGACGTTCGACGTTTGAGTCGGCGTTTCAGCCCTACTCGGTCTTCTTTTACAACTCCGACCGCAGCAAACTCATCCCCGAGATTCGATACTTCCCTCGGCAGGGAGACCCGGCGACGCGCGTTGCGCGCGCTGTGATCGCCGGCCCGAGCATTTACCTCCCCCACGCGTCGACAGCATTCCCCGCCGGTTCGGCACTCGTCGCATCGCCAATTGACGTCGTCGACGGACGAGCGCTCGTCGACGTTACGGGCGATGTTCTTGAGGCTTCGGCCGACGACCAACGGGCGATGCTCGTCGAGATGACGGCAAGCCTGACGGCACTTCCGTCCATCACGTCGGTAGACCTGACGGTTGATCGAACTCTTTTGCCGATCAGCATTTTTGGCAGTTCAGCAATGTTGGATGAACCCATTGTCAACGACAACCCGGCGATTGTCTCAGGTGGAGTGTTCGGATTCGTGTCCGGCTCTCAGGTTGACCCAGTGGCACCGCTCGGCAATCGAATTCTCGAACTCGCGCCGCTGTCGATCTCCTTCGACGGGAGTGTTTTCGCGGCTGTCGGGACAGCGTCGGGTGTTTATCGGGTCGGTGCCCAAACCGCGCTCGTTGCCAATCAACGGTCCGTCACGGAACCTCAAATTGACGACGCCGGCGGCGTGTGGTGGGTGAGACAGTCGAGCCCCTCAGCCATCACGGTGTGGAACTCCGGCAACTCACAAACCATCTCCGGTCCGTGGAATTCGACGGCGCAGATCGTCGCGCTGGAAGTCTCAAGGGAAGGCTCAAGGGTCGCAATCGCGCTGAACAGCTCGAGTGGGCCGGCGTTGTATGTCGCATCCGTCGATCGCGACGCGGCCGGTGCGGTGCGGGCAATCGCGGGATTCCACGAACTACCCATCGGCGGAAACAGTGTTATCGATATCGCCTGGGCTGATTCGGTCAGTGTTGCCGTGATTACGGAGAATATTGCCCTCTCCTACGTCGAACTCGCATCTGTGGGTGGGATTACCGAGGTGCTCGGAACAGTTGACGCGCCAATCGCAATTTCTGGCGGTAACGGTTCGAGCCAGTTAGTGGTCCTCAGCTCCTCGGGTCAACTCTTTGTGCCGCGGTCGGGCGGGTGGCAAACGCTCGGCGTGACGGCGGAGTTGTTAGCAACACAACGCTAGTCCGAGTTTTCCCACGGATCCGGTTGTGGGCTGCGAGCAGATTGGTGAACGCTCGACAATCGAGCGTGGACTGGGTAGACGCGGTGTGGGATGTGGCCTGCGTTGTCTGTCGTGTCTCCGGTGCCACTCTGTGCGAAGCGTGCGCGGTGCGTGTTGTGTCCTCCGCTCCGGTCACTCGCGAGATTGCCGGATTAGAGGTCACAGCGCTTGGCGGTTACCGAAACGAACTTCGAACGCTGATTCGCGCTGCTAAAGCTGGACGTTCGCCACAGTCCGTTTCGCGCCTTTCGCCCGCAATCCGAAGGCTCATCCCTCTCGATGCAACGATCGCCGTCCCCATGCCGTCGTCACGCGGTGGCTTTCGCCAACGGGGGTGGAGCCTTGCCGGTCGAGTGGCTCGAATGACGGGCCTTCCCGTGCGCGATGTGCTGACGTTTTCCAATCCCCGCACCCAACGCGGGCTCACCGCGGACGACCGGTGGAGCGGACGTTCGATGATTCTTCGCGGACGTCACGGTCTCAGCGGGCATTTCGTCGTCCTCGTTGACGACGTGTGCACGACGGGAGCGACGCTCACCAACGCCCGCCGAGCGCTGGAGGCCCACTGCGTCACGGTTGTTGGCGCGGTGGTTCTCGCAAGCGTCTCGCCGTAGAATGTAACCACTGCCGAATCGCCCATTCCGTGCGTCGGCCCAGTGAAACGGAGTACCGAGTGGCAAATATTCTCGAACGCGCGCTGCGAGTGGGCGAAGGGGCAATCCTCCGCAAACTCAAGGCCTACGCAAAATCGGTGAACGCCCTTGAAGACGCATTTTCCAGCCTGTCCGACGCCGAACTCCGCGCAGAAACCGTCGATTTCCGCGAACGCTACGCAAACGGCGAATCTCTCGACGTAATGCTCCCCGAAGCATTCGCCGCAGTTCGTGAAGCCGCAAAGCGCACCCTCGGAATGCGCCACTATGACGTTCAAATCATGGGTGGGGCCGCACTCCACCTCGGAAACATTGCAGAAATGAAGACTGGTGAGGGTAAGACGCTCGTTGCGACCCTCGCCGCTTACCTCAACGCGATCCCGTCGCGCGGTGTTCACGTCGTCACAACCAACGATTACCTCGCGTCGTACCAGTCAGAGCTCATGGGCCGTGTGTTCCGTGCCCTCGGGATGACCACCGGTTGCATTCTGTCCAACCAGACTCCGGAGGTTCGTCGCCAGCAGTACAGTGCCGACATCACCTATGGAACGAACAATGAGTTCGGGTTCGACTATCTCCGCGACAACATGGCCTGGCAGCGTCCCGACATGGTTCAGCGCGGACACTTCTACACAATCGTTGACGAAGTTGACTCCATCCTGATCGACGAGGCACGCACGCCGCTCATCATTTCTGGACCGTCATCGGTGGAAGCTAACCGCTGGTTCTCAGAGTTTTCGAAGATTTCACTTCGACTGATCGCTGGTGAGGACTACGAGGTTGACGAGAAGAAGCGCACGATCGGTGTGCTCGAGTCAGGAATTGAGAAGGTCGAGGATTACCTCGGAATCGACAACCTCTACGAGTCGGTCAACACGCCTCTCATTTCGTTCCTCAACAACTCGTTGAAGGCGAAAGAACTTTTCCGTCGCGACAAGGATTACGTGGTCATGAACGGCGAGGTCCTCATTGTCGACGAACACACCGGTCGAATCCTCGCCGGTCGTCGCTACAACGAAGGTATTCACCAGGCGATCGAAGCAAAAGAGGGCGTCGAGGTCAAGGCCGAAAACCAGACTCTCGCTACCGTCACCCTTCAGAACTACTTCCGCCTCTACGAGAAGCTGTCGGGAATGACGGGTACCGCTGAAACGGAAGCGGCTGAGTTCGCCGCGACTTACAAGATTGGCGTTGTTCCCATCCCAACGAACCGCCCAATGGTTCGTAAAGATCAGGCCGATCTTGTCTACCGAACGGTTGACGCAAAGTTCCGCCAGGTCGTTGAAGACATCGTCGCCTGCAACGGCAAGGGCCAGCCTGTGCTCGTCGGAACCGTGTCCGTCGAGAAGAGCGAAATGCTCTCCAAAGCTCTTGCGCAGCGCGGCATCCGCCACGAAGTGCTCAACGCCAAGAACCACGCCCGAGAAGCTGGAATTGTCGCGGAAGCCGGGCGCCTCGGTGCTGTCACAGTTGCCACCAACATGGCTGGCCGTGGAACTGACATCATGCTCGGTGGAAACGCCGAGTTCATGGCAGTCCGTAAACTCCACGACCTCGGACTCAACCCGAATGACACCCCCGACGAGTATGAAGCGCAGTGGGATGGCGTCTATGCAGAAATGAAAGTTCAAGTCGAGGCCGAGGCAGAGAAAGTTCGCGCGGCTGGAGGTTTGTACGTTCTCGGCACTGAGCGTCACGAATCGAGGCGTATCGACAATCAGTTGCGCGGTCGTTCCGGTCGTCAGGGCGACCCGGGTGAGAGCCGCTTCTACCTTTCACTTCAAGACGATCTCATGCGACTCTTCAACGCTGGCGCAGCCGAAGCCATCATGCGCCGAACCGGTGACGATGACCTCGCCATCGAATCCAAGATTGTTTCGCGCGCGATTCGCTCTGCGCAGTCGCAGGTCGAAGCGCGTAACGCCGAAATCCGTAAGAATGTGCTCAAGTACGACGACGTTCTCAACCGTCAGCGTGAAGCGATTTACGGTGACCGCCGCCAGATTCTCGAAGGTGCTTCAATCAAGGAGCGGATTGCTCAGTTCATCGAGCGTTCCATCACCGATGCCGTCAACGAGCGCACGTCTCAGGTTCGTAATTCCGATGATTGGGATCTCGAGCAGCTCTGGATTGATGTTCGCCAAATCTTCCCCGTGACAATTTCAGTTCACGACGTGCTCGCTGAGTACGGCTCCAAGATTTCGTCGGCCGATGTTTCGCGCGAACTCATTTCTGACGCGATGGTTCAGTACGGCATTCGCGAAAACTCACTCGGTGATGCGGCTACGCGTGAACTTGAACGACGTGTCGTCCTCTCGGTTGTCGACCGTCGTTGGCGCGACCACCTCTATGAGATGGATTACCTCAAGGACGGAATCGGACTGCGCGCAATGGCTCAGCGTGACCCGCTGATTGAATACCAGCGCGAGGGTTACTTGATGTTCCAGCAGATGATGGGACTGATTCGTGAAGAATCCGTCGGATTCATCTTCAACCTCGATGTTCAGGTCGCGCCTGGAGCCGGTGGCCAAGCTGTCGCTGCCCCCGGACTCAGTGGCTCTCAAGCCCCCGCTCAGCTGTCTTACTCGGCGCCCAACGAAGACGGGGAAACGGTGGTTCGCCCCGCGCAACCGCGCCAGAACCCTGCGCCTGCGCAGCGCCCACGTGTCCAGCCGCAGAAGCCACCGGCGAAGGACGGCCC
>WLES01000130.1 GCA_009704155.1 Actinomycetota bacterium
AGCCGGGTCGCCCCACTGGAATGATTCTTGCGCCAACCCGCGAACTCGCGACCCAGATCGCGGCGACGCTTCAGCCACTCGCCGACGCTTACAAGCTTCGGTCGATGACTATCTTCGGCGGCGTTTCACAAAACCGCCAGGTTGAAGCGCTTCGCAACGGCGTAGACATCATCGTCGCAACCCCCGGTCGACTCGAAGACCTCATGAAGCAGGGGCTCGTTCACCTCGACTCCGTTCAGATCACTGTTCTCGACGAGGCTGACCACATGGCTGACCTCGGGTTCCTCCCCGGAGTGACCAGAATCCTCACAGCGACACCGCGCAACGGTCAGCGCATGCTGTTCAGTGCGACGCTCGACAACGGCGTGGACAAGCTCGTCGCTAAGTTCCTCCACAACGAAATCCTTCACTCGGTTGACGAGGCAAACTCCCCCGTCGTCCAGATGACCCACCACGTCTTCGAGGTCGAGGACGCCGAGGTGAAGAAGGTGCTGATCGAGACTCTCGCATCGGGAACTGGGCGTCGCATCTTGTTCATGCGCACCAAGCATCACGCCAAGAAGCTCGCGAAACTCCTCACCGACAAGGGCATACCAGCCGTTGACCTGCACGGAAACCTTTCACAGCCTCAGCGTGATCGCAACCTTGCCGCTTTCAGCTCTGGCGCGGTTCGCGTTCTTGTTGCAACTGATGTGGCCGCTCGAGGCGTACACGTTGATGATGTCGAACTCGTTATCCACGTTGACCCGCCAACTGAACACAAGGCATACTTGCACCGTTCAGGGCGAACAGCGCGGGCCGGCTCGGCTGGAGACGTCGTGACCATTTGCCTTCCTGCTCAGAAAAAGGATTTGCGCGACCTCCTTCGCAAGGCGGGAATCACTGTCACGCCCGAGGCGGTCACACCGAAATCGGCTTCCGTCACCGCGTTGGTAGGCGACGTTGCCGAATACGTGAAGCCAGCTCCGCGCGTTGCCCCGCAGCAACAGCCTCGCGGGACGTCAACCGGCGCGAACGCACAGCGCAAGCGCGCCAACCGTGACCGATCAGGGCGACCAATCTCCGAGAACAAGGTTGCTGAGCGCTCCGGCCAGTCGAACAACAACTTCCGAGGCGCGCGCAACGCTCAGCCGACGCGCTCAATTCGCCCGCAGGGGCGCTAAGCCAACAATCAGGCGGTGTCTGCGGCTGCTAGCTGGCCGCAGGCGCCGTCTATTTCTTTGCCTCGAGTGTCTCGAAGGGTTGTGGGGATTCCCGCGTCCTCGATTCGTCTGACAAATTCGCGCATGACCGCCGGTTCAGAAGCTGTCCACACCGAACCGGGAGTCGGGTTGAGGGGAATCGGATTGACGTGAACCCAACCGGTTCCGCGATCGTTGAGTTTCTTCGCCAGCAAATCAGCACGCCAACCGTGGTCGTTCATGTCCTTGATGAGCGCGTATTCAATCGACACTCGTCTACCGGTCGCATCGAAGTACGCGCGTGCGGCGTCGAGGGCCTCGTCAACCTTCCATCTCGAATTGACGGGAATCATTTCATCGCGAAGTTCATCGTCGGGCGCGTGGAGCGAGAGAGCAAAAGTGAGTTGAAGCCCTTCAGCGGCAAGCTTCTGCATTGCAGGGACTAAGCCAACGGTCGACACCGTGACGTGCCGAGCAGACATTCCGAGCCCGTTGGGTTGTGGCGCGAGCATTGTCCGCACCGACGTCATGACTCGGGCGTAGTTTGCCAGTGGCTCCCCCATTCCCATGAAAACGATGTTGGTGACGCGTCGGTCCCCGTCGACACCCGGCAGTTCTCCGTCTGCGATGGCACGGTTCGCCTGAACTACCTGGTCAACGATTTCTGCAGCAGACATGTTGCGAGTGAGCCCAGCCTGCCCCGTTGCGCAGAACGGGCAGTTCATGCCGCACCCCGCCTGAGACGACACACACAGCGTGATGCGGTTGGGGTAACGCATGAGAACAGATTCGACCAACGCACCGTCAAACAAGCGCCAGAGAAACTTGATCGTGTCGCCGTTGTCCGTCTTGAGTCGCCGGACTTCGGTGAGAAGCGGCGGAAGTGTTGCGGCGACAATGTCGGCGCGAGTTTCTGCCGGCAGATCCGTCATGTGATCGGAGTTCGACGTGTAGTGCGTGAAATAGTGTGTCGAAATCTGTTTTGCTCGAAACTTGGGGAGACCTAGCTCAATGACCTTGGCTTCGCGCTCGTCGACAGACAAGTCTGCCCAGTGAACAGGCGGTTTAGCGCCGCGCGGTGATTCAAATTGAAGCGAAGGCCGACCGTCCGCACCCATCTGCTGAGTCCAGCCCTCCGCCGTCGGCATCACCTGCGGTCGGCTGTCGCCGTTTGAGGGAAGACGTTTGATCGGCATACCCAACAGTAACAAGCGAAAGAGCTGCAGTACGGGACCCTAGGGGCCGCATGAAATCACGAGAAACAACAAAAGACCAACACGAGGCCGGTCTTTTGTTGTTACGTCGGGCTGACAGGATTTGAACCTGCGACCCCTTGACCCCCAGTCAAGTGCGCTACCAAGCTGCGCTACAGCCCGCTACCCCTGAGGGCAACTTGCCTAGCCTATCAAGTGAGCGCAGGGCGAACCAATTAGGCCTCGACCAGCTCCTTGATGGCGGCCTCAAACACCTCGTGGTGTTTCTCAACGTCGGCTACCGTCGTTGTCGGGCACATCAGAGCCATGTTGTGGAACGGTGTGAGCATGATTCCACGGTTCGCCAGGTACAAGTGGAGAAAGTCCTCCAGTTCACCATCGGCCGCCGCGTTCGCCTCTCCCCCATTGCGCGGGTAGGGCTTGGCGAACCGGTATTCGCAGCGAGCACCGAGTTGATTGATTGACCACGGCAGGTCGTAACGGTCAAAGATTTCGTTCATTCCGGCGGTGAAGACGTCACACGTGGCAATCATGTGCTCAAAGGCGTCGTCAGTGAGAACGTGCTCGAGAGTTGCCCGCATCGCTGCCACCGACATTGGGTTACCCGCGAGCGTGCCGCCCACTCCCCCCATGTCGATGAGGTCAAGGTCTTCTCGTGCGAGCGCTTTCGCCGCGAAGTCGGCGCTGAGACCATATGCGCCCGTCGGAATTCCGCCACCGATCGCTTTCCCAATGACGACGATGTCGGGCTCGAGATCCCAGGCGGTCGTCATGCCGCCGGGACCTGCGCTGAAGGTGTGGGTCTCGTCAATGATGAGAAGAGCGCCGTACTTTCGTGTGAGTTCAC
>WLES01000131.1 GCA_009704155.1 Actinomycetota bacterium
AGACGGGAATCGGAACGCCAAAGAAGCGCTGTCGCGAAATGAGCCAGTCACCGTTGAGGCCGCCGACCCAGTTCTCGTAACGAACACGCATGAAGTCGGGGTGGAACGCGATGTCTTTGCCCCGGCCGATTAGTCGTTCGCGGAGGTCTTCGTTCTTCGCGCCGTTGGTGATGTACCACTGGCGAGTGGTGACGATCTCGAGGGGCTTGTCGCCCTTTTCGAAGAACTTGACGGGGTGCGTGATTGGTCGAGGGTCGCCGAGGAGGTCACCGGACTCTGTCAACATCTCGACCATCCGAGCCTTAGCTGAGAAGACCGTCTTGCCGGCGAGCTCAGCGTAGAGCGCCTTCTGTTCGTCAGTATCAATTCCTTGCGGTGCTTCGCTCATAACACGTCCGTCGAACCCGAGCATTGGACGGGTGGGGAGGCTGAGTTCGCGCCACCAGATGACGTCGGTGACGTCACCGAACGTACAAATCATCGCGATTCCGCTTCCCTTGTCGATCTGAGCGAGCGGGTGAGCGAGAACGGGAACTTCGACGCCGAAGAGCGGAGTGCGCACGGTTGTGCCGAAGTACGGCTTGTACCGCTCGTCTTCGGGGTTAGCGACGAGTGCGACACACGCTGGAATCAGCTCTGGACGAGTCGTTTCGATGTCGATCGTGCCACCGTCTGGCTTGTGGAAGGAAACCCGGTGGTAGGCGCCAGGCACTTCCTTGTCTTCTAGCTCGGCCTGAGCGACAGCGGTGCGGAAGGTGATGTCCCACAGGGTCGGTGCGTCCGCCTGATACGCCTCGCCACGGGCGAGGTTACGAAGGAAAGCGCGCTGAGCCGTGCGCTGCGAGTCGTCAGAGATCGTTCGATACGTCTGCGACCAATCGACGGAGAGGCCAAGTGTTCGCCAGAGTTCTTCGAACTTCTTCTCGTCCTCAACAGTCAACTTCTCGCAGAGTTCAACGAAGTTACGGCGGGAAATCGGCACCTGTTCGGCCGCTTTGCCGCTCGTGCCCTCGCCGCCTTCTTGAGGAGGAGTGAAATCGGGGGTGTAAGGAAGAGTCGGGTCGCATCGAACCCCGTAATAGTTCTGGACCCGGCGTTCCGTGGGAAGTCCGTTGTCGTCCCACCCCATCGGGTAGAAGATGACCTTGCCTCGAGCACGCTGATAACGAGCTGCCAAATCCATGTGCGTGTACGAAAACACGTGTCCGATGTGCAACGAACCCGAAGCCGTCGGCGGAGGAGTGTCAATCGCAAAAACGTTGCTCTTGCCCGTCTCGATAGCGCGGGCACGATCGAACGAGTACGTCCCCTCCGCTTCCCACACCTCACCCCAGGTGGCTTCGAGTCCTTCGAGGGCTGGCTTGTCAGGGATTTCGCGGGTCATGACGAACTCTTTCACTATCGGCGGCAGCGGGTATGGCTGCCTCACATTGGTGTTCATAATCTATCAGCCGAGAAGTTTCCGATAAACTTCAAGAACAGACGCTGAACCGGCCATCACCGGGGAGTCCACGGAAGAACGGCTTCGGCCCAGTAGAACCGTGCGGGTAAGCCCGTTATAGCAGTCACGAGTGGCCTGAGAGGGCAATCGGGGTGGTACCGCGGAGCACACGCTTCGTCCCTGGGAGTGATAGACACCAAGGAGCCCCATGACGTATCCCAAGCATCGCGACAACGCGGGCGTTCAGCCATCGCCGTCGTTCCCCGCGATCGAACACGACGTTCTCGCGTACTGGGCGGACAACGACACGTTCCGCCGTTCCATCGCGAACCGTGAAGGGTGCGACGAGTGGGTGTTCTATGACGGCCCACCGTTTGCCAACGGTCTCCCGCACTACGGTCACCTCCTCACCGGGTACGCCAAAGACCTGTTCCCGCGCTTTCAGACAATGCGCGGCAAGCTTGTCCACCGTCGTTTCGGGTGGGATACGCACGGGCTCCCAGCCGAACTTGAAGCCGAACGCCAACTGGGGATCACCGACAAGTCACAGATTGAAGAGATGGGCATCGCGGCATTCAACGCAGCGGCCAAAGAATCGGTGCTCAAGTACACGAAAGAGTGGGAAGAGTACGTAACCCGCCAGGCGCGCTGGGTAGATTTCGAGAACGACTACAAGACCCTCGACATCACGTTCATGGAGAGCGTTATCTGGGCGTTCAAACAGCTCTACGACAAAGGGCTCGCCTATGAGGGGTACCGAGTACTTCCTTACTGCTGGCGTGACCAAACCCCGCTCTCCAACCACGAACTGCGTATGGACGATGACGTGTACAAGCAACGCCAAGACCAGTCTGTCACCGTCACATTCCCACTCAAGGGCGCAAAGACCACCGAACGTGGACTCGACGGGGTTGCGGCGCTCGCCTGGACCACCACACCATGGACACTCCCAACGAACGCGGCGCTCGCCGTTGGGCCGGAAATCGACTACGCGGTGCTCCCAGCTGGCCCGAACGGTGCTGCAGCAGACGGTGAAAGGTTCCTCCTCGCCGCCGACACGGTTGGTGCCTACGCCAAGGAACTCGGATACGAGGATTCAGCGTCGGCGACCGCCGCAATCACCACACGAATCAAGGGTTCGGAGCTCGACGGTGTTGAGTACGACCGCATCTTCGACTACTACGCCGACCG
Organism: Actinomycetota bacterium; assembly: GCA_009704155.1. Classification (GTDB taxonomy): domain Bacteria; phylum Actinomycetota; class Actinomycetes; order Actinomycetales; family Microbacteriaceae; genus MWH-TA3. Next base: position 2,633 of record WLES01000131.1, read on the forward strand.
GGAGGAGTACGCCAACGGCTTCACGATTCTCGTCGCCGAGTACGTTGCGACCGGTGAAGGAACCGGAATCGTTCACCAGGCTCCCGCCTACGGTGAAGACGACCAAATCATTACGGGCCAGAACGGCATCGGGGTGATCATCTCGATCGATGATTCAGGCAAGTTCCTCTCCGACGTCACCGATTTCGCGGGTCAGCACGTGTTCGATGCGAACAAACCCATCACTCAAAAACTCAAGGCTGACGGTCGTTTGTTGCAGCAAAAGTCCTACGACCACTCGTATCCGCACTGCTGGCGCTGCCGCAACCCGCTCATTTACAAGGCGGTCTCGTCGTGGTTCGTTCGTGTTCCTGATTTCCGTGACCGCATGGTCGACCTAAACCAAGACATCAACTGGGTCCCAGACAACGTGAAAGATGGCCAGTTCGGAAAGTGGATCTCGGGGGCACGCGACTGGTCAATCTCGCGCAACCGCTACTGGGGTTCGCCGATCCCGGTGTGGAAGAGCGACGACCCCGAGTACCCGCGCATCGATGTGTACGGTTCGCTCGACGAACTCGAAGCCGATTTTGGAGTCCGCCCG
>WLES01000132.1 GCA_009704155.1 Actinomycetota bacterium
CTTACTTACCTGGACACCCGCTCCAGCGCGCCCTGAACCGTGGCGTCGACTCTCGCAGATACAAACGCTCAGCACCCCGCGCCAACTAGCGGTCGCACGAGAATTGTGGATCGAACGCGACACCTTGGCGCAAGAGCGCGACTCAGGTCCTGGCCGACTCGTGCCAGATCGCGCGCTCGTTGCTGCCGCTAAAGCGCTACCAACGTCTAAGGGACATTTGGCTGGGTTGAAAGAGTTCACGGGTCGCGAATCTCGAAAAGAACTCGATCGGTGGTGGAGCGCAATCGCCCGTGGGCAGTCAACCGACGAACTCCCACCGATGCGCGTCCGCGGCACAGGTTTGCCTACTCCGAGAAACTGGAAAGAACGGCATCCGGACGCCTACGCGCGATTCGTGTGCGCACGAGAAGAGATTGTTGCCGTCGCTGCATCCCTCGACATCCCGGTTGAGAATGTACTCGCTCCCGACACCGTAAGGAGACTCTGCTGGGAACCCCCCTCGGAGTCAACGCCAGAATCCATCCGAGATGCTCTCAAAGAGTTCGGCGCACGCCAGTGGCAAATAGACGCGTGTGCCGACATCATTGCGGAGTCGTTCGAACGTGTGGCAATCGACCCGACACCGTTCCTCGTGACGATTGTCCCCGACGACAACGACAGTTGAAACATGGCACGATGGGGAGCGAAAGAAGGTCAACAGTGACTCATTCTGTGTATTTCATTGACGGCGTCCGCAGCCCATTTGGCCGAGCCGGTGCGAAAGGTATCTTCCGCGAGACTCGAGCAGACGACCTCGCTGCCATGACACTGAAGGGCCTTCTAGCCCGCAACTCGTCGGTACCACTCGATGCAATTGATGACGTTGCAATTGCTGCGACAACACAAGAAGGGGATCAAGGACTCACGCTTGGACGAACGGTGGCACTTCTAGCGGGCATTCCGAACAGTGTCCCTGGATTCGCCATTGAGCGAATGTGCGCGGGCGGATTGACCTCGATGACGACGCTGGGATCCGAGATTGGATTCGGGCAAATTGACATCGCAATTGCCGGTGGGGTTGAGCACATGGGACATCACCCCATGGACTTTGCTACCAAAGCAAACCCAGCTCTGATTGACATGGGTGTCTGGACCGACGACGCATTGTTCATGGGGCGCACCGCAGAAAATCTTCATGATCGATTCCCCCTCATCACCAAAGAGCGAACCGACGCGTTTGCGATGCAGAGCCAGACACGCGCGAATAGTGCCTCAGTGAACGGCGACCTAGCGCTGGATCGAATTGTGATGCAGACCGCGAACGGTGTCGCCGATACTGACGAACAACTGCGCCCTGGAACGACCATGGAAGGCCTAGCGACGCTAACTCCACCATTCCGTGAAGACGGTCTCGTCACCGCCGGAAACGCATCACCACTAACCGACGGCTCAACCATGAGCCTCCTTGCTGGTGATGCGGCTGTTGAGCGCTACGGACTTGTCCCCAGGATGCGAATGGTCTCGTTTGCTTTCGCCGGTGTTGATCCAGACAACATGGGACTCGGGCCAATCCCTTCAACCGAGAAGGCACTGGCCAAAGCCGGCCTCACGATCAATGACATAGGACTATTCGAGCTCAATGAGGCGTTCGCGGTTCAAGTTCTCGCGTTCATCGACCACTTTGGCCTCGATGCTACGTCGCCCATGATGAATCCGTGGGGAGGTGCAATCGCAATTGGGCACCCGCTTGCGGCATCGGGTGTCCGCCTAGCGATTCAGCTAGCCCGCCACTTCGAGAATCACCCCGAAATCCGTTACGGGGTGACGGCGTTGTGCGTCGGGCTGGGTCAGGGCGGCACGGTCGTCTGGGAGAACCCGCATTTCGCGGGCTAATGCAGTGAAAGAGTTCGCTCCACTCTCCGCGGTCGTGACGACGCGCACGATGTCAGATTCTGCGAGCATTGCAATCATCACTCTCGTTCCAGGGGTTGCCGGTAAGCCAGCGGTATTCGGTCCTGAGGGTTTGAACAGCCTCGATTCAGCTCTCACCGAGATTTCAGAGTCCATCTCGAATGGCGTTGTGAGTGGTGTTGTCATCACGGGTAGCGATCGGACTTTTTGCGCCGGAGCAGATCTGGATTTCATGGCGAGTTTGACGAATGTCGAGAGCGCGCGTGAGTTTGCTGAACACGGTCAGCGCGTATTTGGTCGGCTTGGCCAACTCGGCGTGCCTGTCGTGGCAGCCATCAACGGTGTTGCCCTCGGTGGCGGGTTAGAACTTTCGCTGCATTGCTCTGCCCGCGTCGCAACGAGCAGCATCAGGGCCCTTGGTTTGCCCGAGGTTAGTCTTGGGCTACTTCCCGGTTGGGGAGGAACGACGTTGCTTCCGCGGCTCGTTGGGCTGAAGGTCGCGACGACAGTCTTTGTCGACAATCCGGTCAAGGGAAACAAACTCCTCACATCGTCCGATGCGCTGAGTCTGGGCATCATCGACGAACTGTGTGACGATGACAACCTCATCGACGTTGCCGCAAAGCGTGCTCGCAACGCAATCGAACCACGACAGGCAGTTCTCGTCACCGACGAAGACAAGAACGAGCTCGCGCTTCTCGTGGAGGTGTTGTCACGCCGTCCGGCTAACCCAGCTGATGCGTTGTACAAACTTAACCACGTGGTGTCGGAAGCTGACTCGATCTCAGTCGGAATGCATCTCGAAGCTGATGCACTTGCCGACCTCATCTGCTCGTCTGAGTTTCGAAACCGCGTCTACTCGTTCCACCTCACGTCGCAGCGCGCACGAAAGCCGAGCGGACTCCCTGCTGACGCACCCCGCACTGTTTCCCGTGTCGGCGTAATCGGAGCCGGGCTCATGGCATCCCAGTTCGTGAGCCTGTTCGCTGAGAGGCTTGCGGTTCCGGTCGTTATGACGGACGTGAGCCAGGATCGACTGGACCACGCGGTTGCTCGTGTTACGACAGCTCTTGATGCCCGCGTCGAAAAGGGGCAGATTGACACGAGAACGCGTGACGCGATTCTTGGACGAATCAACACGACTCTCGACCATTCCGATTTTGCCGAATGCGACTTCGTTATGGAGGCGGTTTTTGAAGATTTCGAGGTGAAGCGTGATGTCCTGACTGCAATCGAAAAGGTTGTGTCAACAGAGGCCGTTCTCGCAACCAACACATCATCGCTGTCAGTCACGAAACTCGCCGAAGCGCTCGCCGAACCA
>WLES01000133.1 GCA_009704155.1 Actinomycetota bacterium
CCCTCTTTCGGACGGCTGCCGAGAGCGGAATTTCCCGCACCGCCGTCAGTTCGACGGAGGTGATCTCACCGAGCGATCGCTGGTCGGCAATCGAAAACTCGCGGAGGTCGTCGATGTCGTCACCAAAGAAGTCGCACCGCACGGGGTGCCCCGCGAGCGGCGGGAAAACGTCGAGGATTCCACCACGAATGGCCATCTCACCGCGGCGCGAGACCATATCGACCCGCTGATACCCGAGTTCAATGAGCGAGCGGCTGATATCGAGCGGGTTGCGCCGATCTCCCTTGGCGAGGACGAACGGCTCGGTGCTCGCGAGGTCGGCTGAGAGTGGCTGAAGGGCAGCGCGAACACTTGCAATCACAACGAGACTGTGCGAGCCGTTCCATTGCCTCACTCGTCGAAGAGTGTCGATTCGCCGTGCGACCGTTTCACTCGACGGGCTCAACCTCTCGTGCGGAAGCGTCTCCCACGACGGAAAAACGGCTGTCTCGACTCCCCACGTGGTGAGGGATTCCGTCAGGGCTTCTGCCTCACGGCCCGTCGCGGTGACGAGCAAGACAATCCGCGGCTCGAGGCACATCGCGGCAATAAGTGGCGCTCTGGCGCCGTCTTCAATGGAGAGCGCCGGGCCCTGGAGGGTGCGCGCGACGGGCTTCAACACCGACGCCAACCCCGCGAGACTCACTGGTCAAGTCTAGGGCGGCGCTAGGTGGCGGGAGAGTGGTACTTCAGCTGGGCAGCTGGGAGGCCATCGAGGACGATGGATTCGACCGCGCCGGCCGCATCGGCGATGAGATTCGCTAGGGTTTCGCGCTCAACGGACGAGAACGGCTCGAGCACGTGAACGGCCGGGTCCTTCTGACCGCTCGGACGCCCCACGCCGACACGAACGCGCAGGAAGTCGGGCCCGAGGTGCGCGATCGTCGAGCGAACCCCGTTCTGACCGCCGTGACCTCCGCCCGCCTTGATGCGAACGGTGTCGAACGGCAGATCGATGTCGTCGTGAATGACAACGACGTGTTCGGGTTCAATTCCGAAGAAATCGGCGAGTGCACGAATCGAAATGCCCGATGTGTTCATGAACGTCGTGAGGGTGGCAAGAATCACCTTGTCGGTTCCTGGCTGAAACCGACCCTCTGCCACGAGCGCGAGCGACTTGTGCCGCTTGAACGCCTCCCCTATCTGTCGGGCGAGTTCGTCAACGACTCTCTGCCCAACGGAGTGGCGGTGCGTGGCGTAGTCGGGCCCGGGGTTACCGAGCCCAACTACGAGCCACGCAGCGGACACTGTTACTCGTCGTCAGCCGCGGCTGGCGTAGCTGCAGCAGCAGGTTCTTCGTTCTCGAGTGCATCAGCACGAGGTGCGTTCTGCACGGCGATGATGATGGTCTCGGGGTCGAGGTGAAGCTTGACGCCCTCGGGGAGAGTGATGTCCTTCGCCGACACGTGGGTGTGCTCGGTCATGCCGGTGACATCGATCTCGATGTGCTCGGGGATGTGCGTCGCTTCCGCTTCGACGGTAATGGTCTGGTGCTCGATGAGCGCGACCGTCCCGGCAAAAGGGTGACCAATCATGATGACGGGGATGTTGACCGTGACGGTCTCACCCTTGCGCACGATGACGAGATCAACGTGCTCGATGATCTGACGAACGTAGTCCTTCTGAACGTCCTTGACGAGAACGAGTTCCTTCTTGCCCTCGATGTCGAGGTCGATGAGAACGTTCTTGTGACGAACGAGAAGAGTCAGTTCGTGCGCGGGGAGCGCGACGTGCTGAGTTTCCCCACCGTGGCCGTAAACGACTGCGGGGATGTGGTTGGTGACGCGAAGCTTGCGCGCTGCGCCTTTTCCGAACGACGTGCGAACGTTCGCCTTGAGGTCGTATACCTCTGCCATGATTTCCTTTCGCGGAGGCGAGTGCCCCCTGTGGTTTCTACTCGAACGCCCGAAGCGTGAGGAAAGCCGGAGCCTTGCCACCGCGTCGATCACGGAGATTGCTCTCCCTCGCCGAAGTACCCCTCCAGCATAGTCGGTAGGCTGGAAGCAGATTTTCCACCACCACAAACTCTGGAGTTCGTTGATGTCGAAGGCAAATATCGGTGTGGTTGGGCTTGCCGTGATGGGGTCGAACCTCGCTCGCAACCTCGCATCGCGTGAGGGCAACAGCGTCGCCGTGTACAACCGTTCGTGGGACAAGACAGAGACTCTCGTCGCCGCACATCCCGAGGCTAATTTCGTTGCCGCGCAGACGATCGCTGACTTCGCCGCATCGCTCTCCACCCCTCGCACCGCGATCATCATGGTCAAGGCTGGCGCTGGAACCGACGCCGTCATCGACCAGTTGTGTGAAGTTTTCGAACCGGGCGACATCATTGTCGATGGCGGAAACGCACTGTTCACCGACACCATTCGTCGCGAAAAGGCTGTGCGCGAAACGGGCATCAACTTTGTCGGCGCTGGTATTTCTGGCGGCGAAGAGGGTGCACTCACTGGCCCGTCGATAATGCCCGGCGGAAGCGCAGAGGCATGGGAAACGCTCGGACCGATCCTCAAGTCCATCGCCGCCATCGCCGAAGGCGAGCCGTGCGTCACCCACATCGGAACAGACGGCGCCGGTCACTTCGTCAAAATGATTCACAACGGCATCGAATACGCCGACATGCAACTTATTGCCGAGGCATACGACCTCATCCGCCGTGGCACCGGCCTTTCGCCAGCCGAAATCGCCGATGTGTTCACGGAGTGGAACACCGGTGAACTCGAGTCGTACCTCATTGAAATCACGGCGGAGGTTCTTCGCCAGACCGATGCCACCACGGGCAAGCCGCTCGTCGACGTCATTGTCGATCAAGCCGGGTCGAAGGGCACCGGTGTGTGGACAGTGCAAACCGCGCTCGCGCTCGGAACCCCCGTTTCCGGAATCGCCGAAGCCGTGTTTGCTCGCGGGCTCTCGTCTCACGCAGAACAACGCGCTCTCGCTGGTGGGCTGGCAGGACCGGGCTCCTTCTCGGTCGAAGACACGGATGCGTTCATAGAAGACGTTCGTCAGGCCCTCTACGCATCGAAGATTGTCGCTTACTCGCAGGGATTTGATGCCATTCGCGCTGGTGCAGCCGAATACAACTGGAACATCAACCTCGGAGAGGTTGCCCGCATCTGGCGCGGCGGTTGCATCATTCGCGCCCAGTTCCTCAACCGCATCACCGAGGC
>WLES01000134.1 GCA_009704155.1 Actinomycetota bacterium
ACCCCAACATCCCCGATGGAGTCGCTCTCCTTGACGCCGTTGCGTCTGCGGGATATGCGGGGATCGACCTCGGACCAGTGGGGTACCTCGGAACGGGCGCCCAACTCGCGCAACGACTTGACGAACGCGGATTGGGCCTGTCCGGGGCATATATCGAGTTTTCCTATCACGACCCCAGCAGTGTGGACACGACGATGGCCGAGCTGGATGCGATGTTGGATACGTTTGATGCCGTTTCGTCGACCGGCAGCGCTCCCGCACCACGACCTACACTTGCCGATGCGGGCAGCGCGGCGCGCCACGGCTCTCCCGGGTCAGGGGCTCGGCGACCCGAATCGGGATTGACTGCATCAGAGTGGGACGAATTCGCCATCGGCATGAATCGGGTCCTTGACCGTTGTCGTCAGCGCGGTTACGAACCGACTCTTCACTGCGAAACGGGGTCGTACCTCGAAACAACGGCCGAACTTGAGAAGGTCCTCACACTCACAGACATCGGCGTGTGTCTCGAGACAGGGCACCAGCTTCTTGGTGGGGGCGATCCGCACACCTTCTATTCGAAATGGAAAGATCGCGTCAACCACGTGCACCTCAAGGATCTAACGCTCAGTGTGTTCGACGAGATTGTCCGTAACGGAGAATCGTCGGCAGCGATTTGGGCGAACGAAGCCTTCCCGCGATTGGGTGAAGGGGATTTCGATGTCACGCGGTTTGTCACCGAACTCATCAGCGGGGGCTTTGAAGGGTGGCTTGTCGTTGAACAAGACATTTTCCCGACGTCGGCCGCTCGGTTTGCTCAAGCCGTCGAAGACCAACGGCTCAACCGCTCTTACCTCACGACGCTAGGGATCTAAGGCCATGTTTCGAATCGGACTAGTCGGCGCAGGCCGAATGGGGCAAACCCACTTGACGGCACTGTCATCCTCGACGACGGTCACCGTCACCGACATCGTTGAACCAAGGTCGGAGGTCGCCGCCGCACTCACGGCAGAGGGGTATACCGTTCACTCCTCCATCGACGGTCTTCTCGAGCGGGGTGACGTCGATGGATTCCTCGTCGCAACCCCGAGCGGATTCCACGTTGACGTTATTCGCCAACTCGCCCCAGCTGGCCTTCCGATTCTGAGCGAAAAGCCGTGTGGGCTCACAGCTGATGACGCACTCGCCGTCGCGGCAATTGCACAAAAATCTGGAATTCGATTACAGATTGGGTATTGGCGGAGATTCGTACCCGCCATGCTCGAGCTCAAGAAGGACATCGAATCGGGGAGGTTCGGGCGACTCCTCCTCGTCCACGCGAGCCAGTGGGATTATCGCCCACCGGGCGCCGAGTTTCGCAACAGTTCAGGCGGAATCCTCACCGATATGGGAGTCCACGAGATTGACGTGATTCACTGGCTCACGGGTGAGGCTCCGAGCGGCATCAGCGGAACCGCGATGATGAGCACAACCCCCGGAGTAGTTGATGAAGACGCGGCTGTCTTCACGCTCACGTTGCCCTCGGGAACGTTGGGCATCGCGACCCTCGGCCGCTTCTATCCTGAGGCTGACTTCGTCGGCATCGAGGTCATGGGAGAAGAAGATCATGTGCGTCTTAACATCCTCGAAGGTGACGCAGGCGGGGCGATCCAGATGGCCGCCCTACGCGATCAAGCCGAATCGTTCGCCGCCGGAGGAACAGTCCACGGAGCCACAATTGACGACGCGGTGGCTGCACTCAGGGTTGTCGCGCTCTACACCGAGAACTCGAGCTAATGGCTGACGCCGGCCCTATTCGGATTGCCGTTGTTGGCGCCGGGATAATTTCGCAGTCCATTCATATTCCGTCGATCATGCGTGCTGGAATGACGCTCGTCTCCGTGTGCGATCTTTCTCCCTCTCGGGTTGCCGAGGTCGCGGGCCGATACGGCATTCGCGGGGTCACTGACCCAACCGAAATCTTCTCTGACCCCACTGTTGACGCTGTTCTCATCGCCACACCGGGCAGCCACGCTGAGCTCACGATTGCTGCTCTCGATGCGGGTAAACACGTTCTTGCTGAAAAACCGTTGGCGCTCAACAGTGCCGAAGTCGATCGAATCGAAACGGCACGCGATGCGAGCGGGAAGGTACTTCAGGTGGGGTACATGAAGATGTACGACCCACTGAGCTCGCGTGCGCGAAACGAACTCGCGGAACTTCACGACATTCGACTCGTTCGAGTGACCGTTGCTCACCCCCGGGATACACCGCAGATTCAACACCTGAGAATCACCCCTCCCGTTAACGATGTGGATGCGACTGAGGTTGCTCGCGCTGATGCATATGCGAAAGCTCAAACCGAGATTGCTATCCCCGGTGCGTCCACCGAATTCGCAGCCTATTTTCGAAACATCATTCACGGATCGGTGATTCACGAGACAAGCCTTCTGCGTGGACTCGGGTTTGAGCTACCAACTGCATGGACAGCAGAAGTGTTCCCGCCGCTAGAAGGCGCCGAGCCTTCGTCGCTCCTCGCAATCGGCGTGGCGAACGACATTCGATTCATTATTAGTTGGAACTGGCTACCTGACTACCCCGAGTACAACGAAGAAGTCAAGGTCTTCGCGGCAAACGGTCGCCTCGAATTCCATCTCGCCAAGCCGTACGTGTTGGAGGAGCGAAGTCGGCTCGTCGTTCAGCGTCATCTCGGCCAGGAACGGCAGGACACCACCTACACCGAAATCAACGAAACCGGTTTTCTCCGCCAACTCCTCGCCTTTGCGGATTCAATCCAGCACGGGTCCCCCGTGGTCGCAAACCTCGACGGCGTCCGGAAAGACATCGAAGTTCTGACGGCAATCGCAACGGCCGTGATGAAGCACCAACCCTAGTTCTGGGGGAACCCGAGGTTGATACCGCCGTGGCTCGGGTCAAGCCAACGAGATGTCATCGTCTTCTCCTGTGTGAAGAAGTTGAACCCGTAAACGCCGTGAGCCTTCGAGTCACCGAAGAGTGACGCCTTCCAGCCACCGAACGAGTAGTACGCAACAGGTACGGGAATCGGAACGTTGATTCCGATCATGCCAACCTGAATCTCGTTCTGGAATCGGCGTGCAGCTCCACCGTCGTTCGTAAAGATTGCTGTTCCGTTTCCGAATGCTCCGTTGTTGATTAGTTCAACTCCGGCCTCGAACGTCTTCACTCGAACGACAGACAAGACGGGTCCAAAGATTTCTTCCGTGTAC
>WLES01000135.1 GCA_009704155.1 Actinomycetota bacterium
ATTCACGGAAAATTCTCTCCAGTTCGCGGACGTCATATTCACGGATGATGTCTGCGGCAGTGACCTCGGTTGTGGTATCCATTCGCATGTCGAGGGGCGCGTCGACGGAGTAGGCAAAACCCCGGTCTGAATCGTCAATCTGCATCGAGGAAACCCCGAGGTCGAGCAGAATCCCATCGGCAGCGCGTGCTCCGGCAGCGGACAGGGCTTGAGCGATGTCGTCATACGTTGTGTGAACCGCGACGAATCGCTCACCGAAGCGCGCGAGTCGATGTGACGCATGGCTCAGAGCAAAGGTGTCACGATCGATCCCGACAACCGTCACTCCGGGGAATCGATCAAGAATTGCCTCCGTGTGGCCACCCAATCCGAGGGTCCCGTCGATGACGATTGCTGCTGGCCCAGAGAGCGCGGGGGCGAGTGCGTCGAGGCAGTCGTCGAGCAGTACGGGGATGTGAGTTGGTGTTGTCATGACAGTTCCGAGGAGAGCGATGTTCCGATTCCCGTCCGCGTCCTGCCGTGGGGGAAGTACTTCAGGTGCGGCAGGGAGTCGCAACATCGCTAAAAGAGTCCCGGGATCACCTCCTCCTCGGTGTCAGAGAAGGTTTGTTCTTTTTCGGAGTAGTACGAGGCCCACGCATCGGCGGCCCAGATTTCGGCTCGGCTTCCAGCGCCGATAACGACGAGGTCGCGGCCTAAGCCGGCGTACTCCCGAAGTTGACCTGGGATCGTGACGCGCGCTTGCTTGTCGGGAATCTCGTCACTTGCGCCGGAGAGCAGAAGCCGAACGTAGTCACGCGCGCCTTTGCTGGTGAGCGGAGCTGATTGAACAGTCGTGAGAAGTTCGTCAAAGGTTGCGCGCGGGAAGACGTAGATGCAGCGCTCTTGGCCGCGCGTGAGAACAATTCCACCAGAGAGAGTGTCGCGGAACTTGGCCGGGAGGATGACGCGGCCCTTGTCGTCGAGCTTGGGTTCGTATGTGCCGAGCAACACAGTGGCCTCCTTCCCAGATGTTCGTCGTTGACCAGTTTCTCCACTTTACTCCACTTTTCTCCCTTTTGCTCCACTTTTGGCAAAATTCTTTGAATTTCTCTCCACCGTGTGACAACACAAAAAAACCCGGCCGAAGCCGGGTTTCCGTTGCGATGCGGTCTAGAGGTCTCCACCCATGCGCTTGTCCCAACGATCCTCGATACGTGAGGCGGTAGGCGCGGTCGGGGTACGCGGTGCACGCGGTGCTGTCGGGGCTGAGTCGTCCCGCTTCAAGGCGACGAGCACTCCCGTAACCATCGCAACGAAACCGGCAACCCCGAGAGGGGTCAGACCCGTCACTATTCCGGCGAGCAAAATTCCAATCCCAGCGATCACGATGATCACACCCAACACCGCTGCCGTGGCGTTGACGCGACGCGAAAGGGGAACGGTGACGACGTCACTTGACGACGCGCGCAGTTGACGTTCCATTTCGTCGAGCACACGACGTTCCTCTTCGGACAGAGCCATGAAAACCCCCTTGGTCAAGTGATGACAGTCTACGACTCCCACCTATAGTCTGTCATCGTGAACAGCCGAAAGCCTTTTGTCGACGACGTGACGGATTCAATCAGTGATGTTCTTGGCGCCGGCCGGCAATCTCTGGACTCGATTGGAAAAGACGCCGACCTGCTTGGCTCCGTCGCCGAAAGCCTGACGGGAGGCGGAAAGCGATTCCGCGCACGACTCGCGTACTGGGGTTGGCGCGCTGCCAGCTCACACGGCGAACCGTATCCCGATTCAGACGGCGACGCGGACAACAGTCTTGTTGTTCGGTTGGCCACGGGCCTCGAGTTATTCCACGCGGCCGCCCTGGTTCACGACGACGTCATCGATAACAGCGATACGCGCCGCGGCATCCCCGCCGCGCATCGTCAGTTCGAAAAAATTCACGTTGACCGAGATTTTGTCGGTGACTCAGCAATCTACGGCACGTCGAGTGCGATTCTGCTCGGCGACCTTCTGCTTGCTTGGGCTGACGATCAGTTCCTTTCGGTCGCCCTCGAAGTTGCGTCAGAATCGCGAGATGCCTTCAGGAACGAATTGCGCACTATGCGAACCGATGTCACAGCCGGTCAGTTTCTCGACAACCACGACTCATCAGCATGGCTCACCCTCGACGGTGAGGCTGCCGTGGATCGCGCGCAGCGGGTGGTCATGTTCAAGTCAGCGAAGTACAGCGTTGAAGCCCCGCTAGTTCTCGGAGCAATTGTTGGCAACGCTCCACCGTCCTTCATCGAATCACTTCGGCTATTTGCGCTCCCCCTCGGCTTTGCGTTTCAAATGCGCGACGACATGCTCGGCGTGTTTGGTGATGAAGCCGAGACGGGAAAACCCGCGGGAGACGACCTTCGCGAGGGAAAGCGCACCGTACTCGTGGCCATGGCTCGACGCCGAGGTGACCGGTCCACGGTCAGTGTTTTCGATGAACTCATTGGCGACCCGACGTTGACCAACCAGCAGGTTGACATGCTTCGCGCGTCACTAATTTCGACGGGCGCTGCGGATGAACTAGAGGATTTGATTGAGCTCTCGAGAGTTGAGGCCCTCAAGGCACTCGACGCGATGCGCCTCGACCCCGTCGTCGACGGCGAACTTCGCGCAATGGTTGACGCCATCACGACCCGAACCGTTTAGCGCGACACGCCCAACAGGCCGTAACGGTCAACCACAGGTTCCGCCTCTCAGAATGGGAAGGACCCGGGAGGTTTCGTGGAGCAGACGGACGATGAAAATCGCGCCCCTCATCCCGTCTTTGAGGGACTTGCTCCACTCAACCCGATAGAGCAACGATCGGTAAAGCAGAGTAAGGGAATCGCAGCGGCCGCCGGGGCTATTCCCCTCATCGCGGCGACGGCGCTTTCGTGGATTACTGCGCCGTCCATTCCGAGCGAAGACGATCCCCAAACACAATCGCCGCCCGAACCGACCCCGAGCGAGACGGATTTCACGAACACTGTCTCAGCATCGGGGAAGACGTCACACACGGTTGTCGAGGGCGACTCCCTTCAATCAATTGCCGAAATGCACGGAATCCCGACTGCAGCGCTTCTCGCACTCAATGGCCTTTCATGGCAAACCGAGATTCACGCTGGTCAAGAACTCGTCGTGTCCAAGCTTCCCGAAAAAACCGTGGACACCGAGGCGGCACTCC
>WLES01000136.1 GCA_009704155.1 Actinomycetota bacterium
GCGAACCAGATACCTTGACGCCTCGAGCGGTGTCAATTGCCGCAAGCAGTTCACCGAGTTCGAGATGGTCACGCGGCTCGAAACTGAAGGTTGGTTTGTTTCCCACCTCGCGCAGTGTGACAAAGTTTTCTTCTCCGCCGGAAGGGACACCGTCGATAATGACATTGCCGATTGCCCCGGCGATGGCCGTGAATTCGTCGTTCGCATCTGCCTGCGCCTTGTCGGCTTTCTTCACCCTGTCTGACAGTTCTTGCGCTTGAGCAACGAGAGCAGCCTTGTCCTCTTTCGGGGCAGCTGCGACGAGTTTGCCGTGCGCATTCTGTTCGGCGCGCAGATTCTCGAAAATCTGAATCGCGTCCCTTCGAGCAGCGTCTGCAGCGAGAGCAGCGTCGACGACGGCCGGGTCATCTCCGCGGGCAATCACGCTGGCCCTGACGACATCGGGGCTGTTGCGAATGAGTCCAACATCAATCATCGCTAGACCTCTTCTCCAGCGATGAGTCGCGCTAGCCATGTGCGTGCATCAGCGAAAGCAGCATCAGAGTTTTGGTTGGAAATAGCCGGGGAGTGTCCGTCAGCACGCCGATACGAACCAAGGAATTGAACCCTCGGGCTAAACCTCTTGAGTCCGAGTAGCGCGTCGGCAACGCGTTCATCTTCAACGTGGCCGTCCAAGTCAATGACGAACCGGTAGCGGCCGAGCTCGTCGCCGATGGGCCTCGATTCGAGCAAGCTCAAATTCACTCCTCGAGTAGCGAACTGCTCAAGCATTTCGAGGAGACCACCCGGTCGATCGTCGGGAAGCTCCACAATCAGTGTCGTCTTGTCGGTCCCCGTCGGTGCAGCTACTCTCTGTCGACGGCCAATGAGGACGAATCGCGTGACGGCGTTCGGGTTGTCGCCGACGTTGTCGCCAACGACCACGAGGTCAGCGTGTTCCGAATAGCCGTGCGGTGCAATGGCCGCGTCGGCACGGTCGGTGTCGTTGAGCGCTATCGCTGCAGCGACATTAGACGTGGCCGGCAAGTGTTCGTGGCGGGGAAGGTTCTTTTCAAGCCACGTTCGACACTGCGCATAGGCGACGGGGTGCGCCTCAATGACGCGAACGCTAGGGAGGTCGGTGCCGCTGCGAACAACAACATCAAAATTCACGGGCACGAGATACTCACCCAAAATCTGGAGCCCGTTCGACGACGCGAGGGCGTCTTGCGCTGCACTCACGCCACCTTCGATCGAGTTCTCAACGGCAATCATCGCCGCGATGACGTCACCGCGTTCAACCGCCGCGAGAGCCTCACCAACATTGTTGACAGCCAACCATTCGGCGCCGCGAGCCTCCTCGACTTGCCCGAGGGCAATCCACGTGAAAGTTCCAACGGGCCCTAAATATGCGTAGGACATGCCGTCTCCTTTCTGCCCGTGGACAGGTTCAAGACTACTTGAGCGCACTCACCTAATCCGCGTAGTCAGGGGCTGGAGGTAGGCCGAAAAACTCCTCGAGCGTAACGTTCGGTGCTGTCTCGTGCAGATGAGCAGCTAGACCCTTACCCACATAACGCCAATGCCACGGCTCATACTTGTATCCCGTGATGTGCGTGAGCCCCTCTGGATAACGGAGAACCCACCCGAACTTCCACGCGTTAGCGGTGAGCCACTGGCCCTCGGGCGTCTGCCCGAAGCATTCATTGATCGTGCACGCGCCGTTCTTCGCAGCAATGTCTGCAGACAGCCCAGTTTGGTGTTCGGAGTGACCGGGGCGAGCGCTCTGAAGGTCCGCGGCCTCAAGGCCCAATCGCGCTACCCAGCCGTTGTACACACTCACTTGCGTCGCATAGGAGCGATATGCACTGATGAGAACAAGATTGATTCCGTCAGCTTCGGCTGCACGAAACATCACCTCGTACGACGCTGCTGCTGTGGCTCGCAGTCGCGGATCGGAGCGATACGGGGCATTGACTGCTACCAGATCAGTCGGCTCGAAGTCCGCTGGGTCAATCGGGCGGAGCTTGTCAGCAATCACCCAAATCGACATCGGATCGTCAAGCGAAAACACGGTGGCGTCGTAGGTTGGCTCAGGCTCTGGAGTCGCGACCGGCGCTTCGGCGGTTGGTGTCGCAGTCGGGGTTGACACCGGTGTCACGAGTGCGCAACCCGACAACACTCCGACCAGAGCGGCGATGACAACGAGGCGAGCCATGGCGTTAACGCTATAGGGAATAGGATTACGCAAGTGAACACAACAACTGTAAAGCCAATGACCCAACGAGAAATCATGCTCGTCCTCCTCGGACTGGCGTTCGGAATGTTCCTCGCCTCCCTCGACCAGACGGTTGTCAGTACCGCCATGCGCACAATCGCGGACGACCTTCAAGGCCTGTCTCAGCAAGCGTGGGTGACGACGTCATACCTCATCGTTTCGACAGTTGTCACGCCCATCGCAGGGAAGCTGTCCGACATTTATGGGCGACGTCCGATTTACATCATCTCCATCGGAATCTTCCTGCTGGGATCACTACTCTCCGGTCTCGCAACATCGATGATTGAACTTGCGGCATTCCGGGCTGTTCAGGGCCTCGGTGCTGGTGGGCTCATGTCCCTCGCGTTCACGATCATTGCCGACATCATTGCCCCGCGCGAACGCGCGAGATACCAGGGGCTGTTCATTGCCGTCTTCGGCGCATCCAGTGTCCTCGGCCCGCTCATCGGAGGATTCTTCGCTGGGAGCGCAGATATCGTCGGAATTACGGGATGGCGTTGGGTGTTCCTCCTCAACCTCCCCGTCGGGGCGATTGCTCTCTTCATGGTGTGGCGCTTCCTTCACGTTCCACAGTTCAAACAGAATCACAAAATCGACTGGCTCGGAGTTGTGACCGTCATCGCAGCGGTAACTCCTCTTCTTCTCGTCGCAGAGAACGGACGTGAGTGGGGCTGGATGTCGGCCAATGCGATGCTGTGCTACTCGATCGGCGTGGCGGGAATCGTTGGCTTCATTGCGGCCGAAAAGAAGATGGGTGAAGCCGCCCTCATTCCCCTCACCCTGTTCAAGTCCGTCACCTTCAGCCAGTTCACCGTCCTCGGTGTTCTCGTTGGGTTCTCAATGTTCGGCGCGATGATGACGATCCCGCTCTTCTTGCAACTCGTCGTCGGCTCTACCCCCACCGAGAGTGGGATCCAAATGCTCCCGA
>WLES01000137.1 GCA_009704155.1 Actinomycetota bacterium
GCGCAGGCATTCGCCCCCACGATCAGCGAGGTGCGTTACCTCGCCGGCCCCCTAGAAGCTGACTGGGGTGACTCCTGGTACGACCTCGCTCTCACGTCGGACGCCGCAACCGCCGTGTGGTCCACCGACAGCGGCACGTTCATCGTTGACGTAGCGTCAAACACGGCAACGACAATAACTGGCTCTGAGGGTGGAAACTCATTAATTCTCGACCCGACAGGAACATACGCGTACCTCGCGGAAGAGACAGGAGTTATGTCGGATACGGGCACGGTGTTTAAGGTCGATATGGCAACCAAAGCGATTGTTGCCACCTGGCTCGTCGACACAGCGGGCTCGAACTCGCACTTGTTCATCTCCGCAGACGGTTCGAGCCTCTTCGTGTTAGGAGCTACTGGTTCCTGGCCGAATACGGAGATTGCCGTGGCGAAGGTAAACCTGTCCAGCGGCGCCGTCACATTGTACGAAGAGGGAAATCCTGGATATTACCCCTCGCAGCCGGCATATGACACGGCCTCGGGCCTGATTTACATTCCCACCTCCGACACCGCCACGGGCAACGCGTGGAGTTGGAACGTTTTCGACACGGCGTCAAACACGTTCTCGGATCTCGCCTGGACGGATTCCGGAGAATTGTCGTACTGTGACTTTCAGTCTGGTGTTCTGGCGTGCCTCGTCGATGACACGGTCGATTACGTTGCAACGATTGACGCTACGGGAGGGGTCGTGTCGTCGGTGAACGTTGACACTGCGGTATCAGACGCGGATAGCGTCACGCTCACGCCCGACGGGACTCAGGCTTACGTATACGGCGATGACGGGGGTTTCAACAATGCTGAACTCATCGATATGACCACCATGTCTTCCGTCTTGGTGCTGAACATGTCGATCGACTACCAAAACGTGGTCCGGATGGCACCGGATGCCGGTCAAATCTGGTTCACGGCCGACTATGTGCGTGACTATGACGGCGGCTACCAGGTCGTGCAGTTCGCTGACCCCGCACTCGCGGATACTGGCATCGATGCGGCTGCCCTGAGCGCCACGGGACTTGCGATTGGTGTCACGGGATTGTTGTTGCTCGGCAGCTACCTCGCGCGTCGGCGATCGGTCGCTACCGCACAGTAGTTCCTATTTGGGGCGCTGCATAAGCACCAAAAACGACGGGAGTCCTGGCCAAAAGAATGGCCGGGACTCCCTGTCTTTGTAGGCCCCGTCGGGCTCGAACCGACGACCCACGGATTAAAAGTCCGTTGCTCTACCAACTGAGCTAGAGGCCCTTGAAGACACCATTCTATTGGCGTTCGAGTGGCTGCGTTCAGTTCCTTGCGCGGACTTCCTGGCCGAGTCTCGGCGCGAGAGCGTGATGCCTAGGAGGGAAAGTTAGCCGGATGGGGTGGTCTGGGCCGGCACTGAGCGATCCACAACCGTAATCGTGTACGGCAGGTCCAAGGCTCCGCGGTTTCCGACCTCGTCGCGAATGCTGAGGAGCAGCGAATATTGGCCCGGTCGTGCCCAGTTTGCAACGGTAAGCGTTTGACGGAACGTGCCGTTTGTAGCATCGCCCGATACTAGAACAGCCGGGCCGTCAGCTGAGATAAACATTCCATTTTGGTCGGAGTAGTAATAAGGTGCTGCGCCTCTGAACCAGGAGTAGACACCGGCTGTTCCGGACTCATCAGTGACATCGACGTCTACCGTGAATGATTCACCAAGCCCAACGGTCTGGGGGATTCGAACAACGCCCACCTCAGGAAGTTGGTTGTCTGGGCTGCCGTTTGTGACCGTGAATTCGAACTGAAGCCAATCGGTTGTGGTGTTTCCGATTGCGTCGGCGGCGTAAACGAACACTGTGTAGCGCTCATTCACTGCGTTGTCGGGAATTGCGCAGCGCAACTCGTAAGTTCCGCTGTCTGCCGAACCAAAGATGCGTTGCGCAGGCATACCAAATCCGCACCAATCAAGCCAACCTGGGGGGCCACCGACATTGGCCAGCGACATAATCACACCGGACGGATCCGAAGCCTCCCAACGGATCACAGCCGTCGACCCTGCCTCAATTTCGCGCGGGTTGTCGCTCAAGAAGCTGACGGTTGGGGCAGTTCTGTCTGTCGTGCATGTGTCCAGTCTGCGATCAACAGGGTCGTGTGAACATGTGTCGTCACCGAGGCCCGAGAGAATCGAATCAGTTCCGGCTCCACCGCTAGATGCGTCGTCACCTGCTCCGCCTGAAAGGTTGTCGATTCCGGCGCTGCCCAGGAGCGCATCGTCCCCGACCCCTCCAGTTAGGGAGTCGTTACCAACGCCTCCATCGATTGAATCGGCACCTGCTCCGCCGTCGATTGTGTCGTTTCCGACTTCGCCTTCCAATCTGTCGGTCCCGTTTCCGCCGGCGATTTTGTCGTTCCCGACCCCGCCGCGGATGGTGTCATTCCCATTGCCTCCAGAAATGGTGTCGTTTCCGCCAAGTCCGCATATGACGTCATTTCCCGATGTTCCTACCAGAACGTCATTTCGGGCCGTTCCTGTGATCGTGCAACTGACGACAGGGGGTGTGTACGCATTGGCCGGAAGCGGAACGAGCACAGCAAATACGGCTGCGCCAACCGCAACCATTGCTGTTCGAATTGCCGACAACTCCCACTCCGTTCAATGAGATTGCAAAAGGTTACCAAACGAGATGAGCCTGTGGTCCTTGATTTACCTATGAAAACCCATGAAAACCTATGAGAATCCCCGATTGCGATTCGTGACGCCCCCGATGGTCACGTGATCGGAACTCTCGCACCGGGCGACCAGGTGGTCGTGATTCTCAGTAAACGGCGCTGGGTGGAAATTGAACTCCCACGAAATCAGCGCGGGTGGGTGACGTATTCGTCTCTGAAACTCAACGACGAGTATTCGTGGGATTGACTCGGAAATGCAATGCGGGCCCGGTTTTGTAACCGAGCCCGCACTGATTCGTTCCGCTGGGTTAGGAGACGATGTCCTTTACCAGTTCAGCGTTTTCCTTCTTGTTGATGAGAGCGGCGATGTAGCCGATCACAGCAGCAATGAAGGGGCTGAGCACGAGTATCCAACCGAGCGTGCTGAGCGACCAAGCGCTTTCAGGAAGCGATGGGTCGACGCCGTCTGCCGCTGTTCCTGCGAGCAGGTTGAAGCGGCTCATCACGAGGTACA
>WLES01000138.1 GCA_009704155.1 Actinomycetota bacterium
AGAGCGACGTTGAGCAGTTGTGACCCGCGGCAAATGCAGAGCAACGGGGCGTCTCGGTTGACCGTCGCCTTGATGATCTCGATGGAAAAGTCGTCTGCCGCTCGATCAACACCGTATTCGTGGGAGACCGGTTCGGTGTGCCCGTAAATCGTCGCGTCGACATCGCCACCTCCGAGAAACACAACTCCGTCAGCCGTGTTAGCGAGTTCTGCAGGATCAAGAGGGGATTTGCTCGAATCCACGATGACGACTCGCGCTCCGACATCGTTGAGCTCTGTCAACGCAACCTTGGTGAACCGAGCAACCAAACCCGCGATCTCATCGGTCATTTGGGGGATGTTGAGCGAGACGACGACGGCGACCGTCGGCGCATCAATCGGCATCAACGCGTTGCCCTCCGGCATGACATCGTCGGGACTGATTGTGCGAACCATGCCCCTATCTTCCCAGAGGAAAGGAAAGATTGGGCATCCAGTCGTTCCACACTTTTGCGAGTCGCCCATCTGCGATGACCGTGTCGAGCGCGCTGTTGAGCTCCCCGAGCAGTTCGGAGTTCCCCTTTTGAACACCAACGCCCCAGGGGTTGCGTGTCTCAGCCGTGAAAGCCACGACGAAGTCTGGATCCTTTTCAGCGAGGGGAATCATGACGACATCGTCGTCAACGAACGCGTCTACCGCTCCCGTCCGAAGCGCATCAATCATGTCCTCGAACACACTGGGCCCTGTGAACTCAACAATCTCTGCACCCACAATCGACTGCGCGACTTTGAGGTTTGCACTACCCGCGATTGCTCCGACCTTGTAGCCGTTCATGGTTGTCGGAGAGTTGGCGGGGTCGCCTGTTCGGACGAGCGTTGTCTCGTTGAAGATTGCGTAGGGCTGCGTGAAGTCGACGAGCGCAATGCGTTCTGGAATCATTCCCTGTCCGCACCACACAGCGTCAACTTCACCGCGCTGGACCATTGGGATCATGTTGTCCCAGCCAGTGATGACCCACTCGACTTCGCGGCCCATGACGCTAGCCACAAGGTCAGCCGCTGCCGGCTCGTAGCCCGTTCGGTGGATGCCGTCTGGGCTGGCGTTGAAGAGCGGAGGTGCGTCAGCGTCGATGCACGCGAGACGAAGGACGGCGCTCACGGGAGGGTCTCCCAGTACTGTGCGAACTCCCATTCAGTGATGATTCCGCAGTAGCGCGACCACTCATCCCGTTTGAGGTCGATGAAAACATCTATCAACGGTCCAGGAAACGTCTTTTTCAGCATTTCACTTCCTTCGAATTCAACGATTGCGTCGCCGAGTGTCATGGGCATGACATCGAACGTGACAATTCGTGGTTTGTCGATCGTGAGCGGGTCTCCCGAATCGATTTTGCGTGCGAGCCCGTCCTCCATAGCGGCTATGAGCGCCGTGTGGGACAGGTAAGGGTTGACGCTCGAATCGGGTTGGCGGTATTCCATGCGCCCGATGGAGGAGATGCGAATCATGCCAGCACGTGAGTCGAGCCCCCAGGTCGGTGAGCTCGGTGCAAACTGGCCGGCGTCCCAGAATCGCTTGTACGAGTTGACCGTGCTCGCCATGATGATCGTCGAGTCAGCTGCGTGGGTGAGCATTCCGCCGACAGCCCAGCGGCCAACCTCGGACAAGTGAATCTCCTTGTTGCCTGGTTCGATGCACGCGTTCACACCGTCCTTCCACAGCGAGAGGTTGTGGTGGCACCCGTTGCCCATTAGTCCGTTGAACGGCTTGGGCATAAAGGACGCCGTTACGCCCTGTTCGCGCGCAACCTGCTTGCAGATCTGGCGGTAGGTGACGAGGCGATCCGCGGTGACCTCAACGCGGTCGTACATCCAGTTGAGCTCCAGCTGACCGTCGTCTTCGTAATCACCCTCGATCATGTCAAGCCCGAACGCTTGTGCGTAGCGGACGACCTGCTTGAAAATGGGACGCATTCGTTCGAGATTCTCTACCTGGTACGCGGGGCTCGAACCCTCCTTCTTGATGACTTCGAGGCCTGGACCGGACCAAGTCATTTCCGGCTCCGTGCCACTTCGAACTTCGTAGCCGGTGCGCTCGGTGAAATCGTGGTGCGCCCTGATGAGCAAACCGCGCGAGTCAGTTTGGAGCGGCCGCCCGCCAACCTCGGCGAAGTGTGTTGGCTCGTACGCAAGACACAACATGCGCGCAACCGACGTGTCCCAGGGGAGCACAACGAACGTGTCGGGGTCCGGGAGCGCGATCATTTCGCGCGCCCCAATTCCTCCACCAATCAGTTCACCTTCGCGCGTCGACTGCAAGTCGGCGACGGCCGTTCGGTGGAGGGCGATTCCCTTTTCGAGGTTTCGGCGAATGTGCCTCGCGGGAACCATTTTGGCGACAACCTTCGACCCAATCGTGGGAAGCATGTAATAGATGAATTCGACACCGGCGGCGGCGATTTTCTTTTCGAGTTCTTTGATGACATCCGGCCGCATGTTCGACGCCTGGTGACGGGCGAACGCGTCGTTGTCAGTGAGAGCACTGGTTCCGAGCTGAACTGACATTGTGGGACTCCTTTGTCCTTGCGGTAGTGGGTGTGAGCCGTCAGTTGGTGACGGTTATGGCTTGAAGTGGACACACATCGGCTGCTTCTTCGACATCGTGACGAAGGGATTCATCAACCGTTGCGTCGTATTCGAGAACACCGTTGCTGTCGAGGCGAAAGACGGTCGGCGCAGAGAAAGTGCACTGCCCGTGGTTGTCGCATTTAGCGCGATCTACATAAACCTGCATTGGTGTTCTCCTTAATCGTTGTTTGAGGTTATCGCTTGTCGAAGGCTAGGGGAAGTCGAACCGGACCCGTGTTTCCCGAATCGGGCAGCCATTCATCCTGCCCGTTGACGCGCAGGTTCGCCATGCGTTGCGAAAGTGTGCGGAGAGCGATGGTCATGTCCATCCGGGCAACGAAGTGTCCAAGGCAGTGGTGCATCCCTCCCCCAAACCCGTAGTGGGGTACGCGGTCAGCAGTGATGTCAACGTGAGGGTTGGGGTACGCCTCGGGATCGTTACCGCTCACCTGTGTGAAGAAGTGCACGGTGGACCCGGCCGGTGCGTGGAGGTCTTCGAAGTCAAAATCAACAACAGCCTCG
The DNA here is from genome assembly GCA_009704155.1 of Actinomycetota bacterium. Lineage (GTDB taxonomy): Bacteria > Actinomycetota > Actinomycetes > Actinomycetales > Microbacteriaceae > MWH-TA3. Next base: position 3,126 of record WLES01000138.1, read on the forward strand.
CGAGTCACCCACGTCGTGGTGGGGTTTGTTCGCATGACTTCTTCC
>WLES01000139.1 GCA_009704155.1 Actinomycetota bacterium
ACGGCGGAAAGCGCGAATGTGATGGCTGCAGAGATTCCAACACCAATGAGCGCCGCGAGAACGGGAAGCCCAGCACCAATCAGGGTTCCGAGCATCACGAACAGCGTCACGGCTGCAACAACGAGCCCAACGATTTCGCCAACTCCGAGCAGCGAATCGAGGGAGCGAAGAAGGTCTTGTGACACTTCGACGCGAATGTTGGGGTTGTCGGAAGCGGCATTGAGTTTGGTGAGGGCGTCGGCCACGCCGGTGCGGTCAGCGGTTTCCACTTCGGTGATGGGGGTTTCGAAAAGAACTGTTCCAATTGCGGTTGCGCCATCGGAAGACACGACTCGGAATTCGGCCGCCGCCGCAATCAGAGATTGGGCCGGCGCAATTTTTGCCGCTTGCGTGTCGAGTTCGGCTTGTCCTTCGTCGAGCGCGGTTTCGGCCGCATCGAGTTCGGCTGTTCCCGAGGCAATGTCTCTACGGCCCGACTCAATCAACCACCAGGCACGCGCGATCTCATCTTTACCTGCAGTGATTTCAGCCTTACCCGCTGCGACCTGCTGCAGGCCGGCATTTACTTCGGCAAGCTGCGCGCGAAGGGCAGCTAATTGTTCGGCGGGCGCTGCATCGCCGTAGGCCTCTAGTTCAGCAATTTCGGCGGTGAGGTGTGCCTGGAAACCGAGGAGGTTCGTTTCGTTGGAGAGAAGAGCAGCTTCTCCCGCCTTCAACTCCTTTTCAGCAGAAACAAGTTTGCTGACGTTCGCAGCAATCTCATTGGCGCCGTCGATTAGCGCGACGCGGCCGTCGGCAACGTCCGCACGACCTTTATCAATTTTTGCCTGAGCTGCAGCAATGTCGTCTGGTGCTTGATTGAGTTCGTCACGCTGGTCGTTGAGTGCGCTCTGCGCGTCAAAGGGATTGATTGTTTCGCTGACGGCGTTCATCGTTCCGACCTTGGCGAGAACGTCCCTAATCGCCTGCTTTTCCGCTTCGGTGAACGCTTTTCCGTTAGCCGTGTGGAAAATCACTTGCCCTACGCCGCGAGAAGCATCGGGAAAGTTTTCAGCGAGCTTGTCGATGGTCTTCTGAGCCGGAACGCCCTCGATTGTCATTGCCGTTGTGAAGGATCCGCCCGCTGTTGCGGCGGCTCCGACGGCGATTCCAAGGATTGCCGTCCAGACAAGAATCACTGCCCAGGCACGACGTGCAGCGAAGAGACCGAGGCGGTAGAGAAGCTGTGACATGTGGCGGGGTCCCTCAACTGTGAATTATTGCACTAGTGCATCCATACTTGCACGGGTGCAACATCATGTCAAATTCGCTAGGGTGTAAATCGTGACAGACGCCCCTCAATCGCGACCGGGTCGGAAACCAATCGCCGACACCGAGGGAATCGTGCGCGCGGCGTGGGCACTGTTTGAGGTTGACGGTTTCGACGCGACGACGATGGCAGACGTGGCGGTGAAGGCAGGAATCTCGCGCCGAACGCTGTTTAACCACTTCGGGAGCAAAGAAGCTCTTCTCTTCCCGGGACTCGAGCAGTACATGCGCGACTTTGCTCGAGTCCTCTCGACCAGACCGACTAACGAACCGATTCTCGTAGCGATGCAATTCGTCCTCCGAGAGTTATCTGCTTCGACAATCGCCATCGAACTCGCCTTCCCGAGTGGTCCCGCCGTCAGGCAATCACGGCTCAGGCTGGAGTCCGTCAAGTATGCCCACGATCAGTTCGCCCTGTGGATGAACAACGCCATAATTCTCTGGCTCGGTGATTCGGCACCAACCCGAGTCAAAGCCGGTCTCGTCTCGGCGCTCGCAGCACAAGTGTGGAGCGAGATGGCCCGGATCCAAGCGACCTCGCACGTGTCGATGGACGAAGCCCTCGACGCGACAATGGCAGCTGTTCGCGACCTGCTTTCACCCAACTCATGACCGTCGGGCCGCGTTACACGAGCGAAGGCCTCACCACCGCGGAGGTCAACGAGCGTTTGGCCGCTGGACTTGTCAACACAAACACCACAACGACCAGTCGCTCGTTCGTCGACATTCTTCGCGGGAATCTTTTCAATCTCTTCAACGGAATCGTCGGAGCGTGTTTTCTGCTGGTGCTCATTGTCGGTGATTGGGAAGATTCGCTATTTGGTTGGGCGCTCGTCTTCAACCTGCTCATCGGAGTCATTCAAGAGTTCACGGCAAAACGAACGCTCGACCGTCTCGCGATTCTCAATCAACCCCTCGCTCGAGTACGTCGAGACGGTGTGGAAAGCGAGATTCCGCGCGAGTTTGTCGTCATGGACGACCTGCTCATCATCCGAGCAGGCGATCAAATACTCGCCGACGGAGTGGTCCTCGAATCACACGGCCTCGACGTTGACGAATCGATGCTGACGGGTGAGTCAGAGCCCGTTACAAAGACCGAAGACACCACCGCCATGTCGGGCTGCGGGGTCGTCGCGGGGTCGGGAACAATTCGAGTGAATGCCGTTGGTGCCGATACGTACTCAAGTCGAATCACCGCAGAGGCACGTCGGTTCTCGCTCGTCAGCTCAGATTTGCGAAACAGCCTTGCGCGCTTAATTCGATGGGTCTCGTGGGCGCTCATCCCGCTCATCCTCATCGCCGTCAACGGACAGGTGAACGCCCTGGGCGGCTGGGGAGAACTGGCTGGCGACGAATGGCGCACGGTCGTGGTCCGATCCGTGTCGTCGATCGTGGCGATGGTTCCGCAGGGGCTGGTGCTCATCACGAGCATTGCCTTTGCGCTCGCTGCCGTGAAGCTCGCTCGCCGCCGCGTGCTTGTACAAGAATTGTTCGCGGTTGAAGGCCTCGCCCGCGTCGATGTGCTGTGCTGCGACAAGACGGGCACACTCACGGGCGGCGAAATCCGATTTGATGCACTGCGTGAAATTTCACCGTCGCCCGTCGGTACCCAATCTGCCACCGTCGTGCTCGGGTTGTTCGCGCACGACGACAACGCCAATGCGACGGCAACGGCACTTCGCCGACCGTTCCCCCTGATTCCAGTGCCCGTCGATTCACGCGTGCCTTTCTCGTCGGAGCGGAAATGGTCGTCGGTATCGATCGCCGGTCCCAATACGCAAACCTGGGTGCTCGGCGCCCCCGAATTCGTTCTCAACAGTTCGCAAGAGCATGCACGTGCTCGAAGTGAAGCGATTGCC
>WLES01000014.1 GCA_009704155.1 Actinomycetota bacterium
AACTCGGAACGAATTCGCGAAGCGATGGAGGATCTTGACCTCAGTGACCCGCAGGCGATTCAGCGAATGATGGGGGACGGAGCGCTCATTCCCCCGAAGACCGATGAGCAAATCGCTGCACTCGCACGAATTGAGACGCTCCTGGCGCTCATCGACGGCTGGGTCGACACCGTCACCGATCGCGCTGTGTCGCGAATCCCGTCAAAAGACGCCATCGCTGAGATGGTGAGACGAAATCGTGCTGCAGGTCGGCCAGGCGAAAAAGCGCTCGCCGGACTTATTGGCATCGAAGCTCGACCTCGTCGCCTTCGCGAAGCTGCGGCGATGTGGCGCGCCATCGACGACGCCGTCGGAAGTGACGTTCGTGATTCGCTCTGGGCGCACCCCGACGTCCTCCCAACGAGTGACGACATTGACGACCCGAGTGCTCTCATTACTCGACTCACCGGCCCGACACCGGGGCCGGACGCGCTCGACGACGAACTACGTCGCATGCTCGACGACGGCGCTGTGGACGGCGAATAACCTCACGGAACAGGATGTGGCACTCTCGCAGAGTGTTCGTCCAGATCAACCCGGCTGTTCCGCTCGTGTGGCGCACGCATTCGTCGGCGCAAGCGGGAATTGACCCCGTCATTGTTCGGTTTGATGACGTTGACGACGCCACCGCTCGTGCACTCGGCGAGCTCGTCAAAGGAACATCAACGACGCGATTGGCGGCTCTTCTCGGTGCGAGGCGGAGCGCAGAGCTGCAGGCACACTGCGGTCCAGCCCTTCGGGAGACGACGTCGCCGGCTCTACCGCGGATTGCCGTCATTGGAAAACACCATCAATCGGAGCACATTGCCACGGTCCTCGCTGGTGCGTGCGCAGGTGTTCTGCGCGGGGTGTCAACTAGTGCGGTTGACGTCACCGATTTCGACGTCGCTGTTCTGGTGAGCAGTTTCGTCGTCTCCCCCATGGACAGTCAGCCGTGGCTCGCACACGACATTCCGCACATTCCGATTGTGTTCACCGAATCGGGCGCAACAATCGGACCGCTCGTGCGCCCAGGAGCAACAGCATGTCTCGGGTGCGTCGAACTGAGCCGCGTCGATCTCGATGAGGCGTGGAGTGCCATCGCACCACAAGTGTGGGGTCGCACCGCAACGGCAACCATCGCACTCGCCACCCACGCAGCATCAACGACCCTCTCGCTACTGACAGCACGCGCGGGCAAAACCGTGCACCTCAACGGGTCAACATTTGCGCGACGAACTACGTTGAGCTCGCTCCATCCGCGATGCGGGTGTCAGTCGCTGCCAGGGCCGACGGAATGAACCGAGAGCGAATGCGCGTTCCTTGTGAACTCGTACCCCTCTCAGCCCACGACAGGTGAACAAGGCGCTGCGCTCGGGTAACAGCCACATAAAACAGGCGCCGCTCCTCGGCAATCGCCGCATCGTCCGTCGCAAAAGACAAGGGGAACAAGCCTTCGCTGAGACCCACAATGAAAACGGACTCCCACTCAAGGCCCTTCGCCGCGTGCACCGTCGACAGAGTGACCGCATTGACGGCTGGTTCAACATCGAGTTCAGATCGCCGGCGCAGTTCCTCCGAAATGTCCGTCACCGTTGCTGAGGCAGGCATGGCACTAGCAATGTCAGAGATTGCGGCGAGGAGATTCCACGAGTGTCGTTCGGTGGCGTTGGACGGTGGCTTTGACGACCATCCAAAGTGTTCGCGCAAGATCATGCCAATCGCATCGCGAGCCGTCTGCGCCGGATCACTCGCTGCTGTGCCGCGGAGGATCAGCATCGTTTCGCGGACGGTTTGTTCTTCAAAAAAGCGTGAACCGCGCACGCGGAACGGCACTCCGGCATCCGAGAGTGCGGTCTCGATGACGAGCGACTGCGAGTTGATTCGGTAAAGGATTGCGATGTTTTCTGGCCGGACGCCCGACTCAACCTGAGCCCGTATGCGTTGTGCAACGAGCCGAGCCTCGTCGGCGTCGGTCGACGCGTGCGCGATGGCTGGTGCGGGGCCGCTTTCTTCCAGCGACACGAGTTCCAGCGGCGAATCGGGGACGATGCTATTTGCGAGCTGAACAACCTCGGGCGTCGACCGGTAATTGCGATCGAGAGTGACCGTCGTCGCGTTGGGGAATTCCGAATCGAATCGAAGCAGGTGGTCGGCGGAAGCACCCGCGAAGGTATAAATCGTCTGGTTTGGATCGCCCACAACACAGAGGTCAGAACGCGAACCGCGCCATGCGTCGAGGAGCGCGCGTTGAACGGGTGACACGTCCTGATATTCATCAACGACAAAGAAGCGGAATTGTTCGTGAACCCGTTCGCGAACCCACGCCTCGGATTCCAGGAGCCCGAGAGTTGACACGAGAACGTCTTCGAAATCGAGTTCGCGTCGTTCGTCCTTGAGCTTTTCGTAACGCGCAATGAGCGCCATCGCCTTGTCAACGTTGATCGACGACGGCAGTGGTCGCGTTTGGAGAGCCGCCTCGTAGGCCTCTGGCGTGATGAGCCTCACCTTGCGCCACTCGATTTCTGCTGCCATCGCCCTCAACACATCGGTGCCGGTGGGGAGTTTCAGTTGCTCAGCGGCCTGAGTAAGCAGCGTTGCTTTGCCTGTTCTCACGCGAGGGAAGTTTCCACCAATGACGTCCGGCCAGAAAAACATGAGCTGTTTCATCGCGGCGGAGTGAAAGGTCCGGCAGGCAACGTCGTCTACTCCGAGCGCACCGAGCCGGGCGCGCATCTCACCAGCTGCCTTCGTCGTGAACGACAGGGCAAGCACTTTCTCGGGCGCGTAAACACCCGTCTCAACGCCATACGCAATTCGGTGTGTCAGAGCTCGCGTCTTACCTGAACCAGCGCCAGCGAGAACCCTGACAGGACCAAGAAGTGAGAGGGCGACTTTTCGCTGGTTCGGGTCGAGGGCCTCAACGAGAGCGCTCATTGATCTCCTCTCGCGTGGCAACCTCAGTGCGCACACCCTTCGCTTTACGCTACCAACATGGCGATGTCTCCCATCATGCTAACGGCGTGGGCCGTGGGCAAAGTGCCCTCTCTCCAAATCGACGGCTATCGGGATTCGTCCATCGACGGCCTCGACCGTGTGACGTGTCGTACTGCCGACGGTTCGGTCATCACTATTTCGTCCCCGACGACAGCCGAGGCCGCGCTCATCCAAGATCACGAGCACGCAGCCGGGAGGCTTCTCAGCGCCGGCGTGCGCGAACGATTGGGGTTTAGCGTCCCTCACACACTTGCGGCTGGGCTGATGGAGACTCGTCGAATCGTGGTTACAAAAGAGGTCCACGGGACGTCGCTCGTGACCCTGCGCGACATCAAGCCAGCGCTTCCTTCTCTCGCACACGCACTCGCCAAGCTCCATTCTCTTCCCACGAACATTGTCAAGAAGGGCTCCATCCCGGTCAACACGTCACTCGACTGCCTCCGTGACGCTGCCGGCATCATCGACCGAGCACATCAGACAACTCGTGTTCCGAGCCAGCTGCTCGACCGCTGGGATGCTGCGATTGAGGACACCGAATTGTGGCAGTTCACACCAACGATTACCCACGGGGATCTTGACCTCGAGGATGTGCTCGTCGACGGCAACGTCGTTTCCGGAATCGTCAAGTGGGGATCGGCTGCAGTTGGCGACCCTGCGGTGGACGTGAAGGCGGTCGTTGGACCGACTCCTCCGGAGGTATCAGCTCCGTTTATTGAGGAATACCTCGCGAGCCGAGGAGCAACGGACCGTCGCATTGGGCATCGCGCGCGCTTTCGTGCGGAGTTGGACATTGCCGGTTGGCTCGTGCACGGAGTTGATACGCGCGACGAAGCTCACGTTGACGAGGCAGTGTCGATGCTCACGTCGCTCCTCGCCTCGGTGACCGACAACCCGGCGATGTCACTCGGTGCCGCTGCGCCAAAGCCCGTGAACCTCGTCGTTGATATCTCACGCCCCGCATCTGACGAGAGCGCCTTTGAGGACAACGCCCCAACGCGTGTCGCCGAACCGATTGTCGAGGTTTCACCGTCGCCCGCCGCACACACGCCGCCGACGGTGACGAACGCGAGGGCGGTTGTTGACGCGTCGGAATCATCGCGCACGGAGGCTGGTGGACGAGCCGGTGAGGTCATCATCGACGCCGAGGTTGAAGAAATTCAGTCCACCATCGCGGAGACGTTCTTTTCACGCGAGGAAAGACCACCCCGCCGTGATGACAGCGACATCCTCTAGCTTCTTCTAATCGATTGGCGGCAGGGCGTCAAGGCGATCGAGGCGGCCAGGCTCCACGTTCCACTCCCAGTTGTGGGCAAGGTAGAACAGGTAGCAGTCGATGTCGGCGTCGGGTGTGCCCGTCAGCGCAGACAGCGCTCGGCGATAGAGGACAATCTGCATCGCTTTGGCGTCCTTCTCTGCCTCCGTTGTGGGCTTCGCGCCGGTCTTCCAGTCAACGATGGTGATCCGTCCGTCAATCTCATACACGGCGTCAATTTTGCACACGATGATGTGCCGGCCTTGGGGCAACAGAATCTCAATCTCTTTGTGGAGGCATTTCGCATCGCGCCAGCGAGACGCAAGGTAGGTCTCCTTGAGCTTCTCGATGGTCGTGTCGGTTTCGACCGCGGCGTCCGAATCGTTCGACAAGTCAAACCTGTCCTCACCCGGAGCCCCGCGCTCAATCCAGACGTGAACTTCGTTTCCGACACGGGCGGCGGCAAACGGCCTGGTCGGGACGGGTCGGCGGTTCCCTTCGCGCACGGCGTCGAGGTTTGTCGACCATTCGGCGTACCTCGAGGCGGGGATACGTGTCGGGATCGACGCAGTCTGCTCCGCGCGGGATTCAGCGAGGAGTCTTTCGATTTCGAGATCGTGAGTCGTCGGAGTGTCCGGGCTGGCGTTGATGACACATTGAGCTGCAGCGTGCACTGTTGCTTCGTGTGCAGTCGAGCCGAACGGATTAGTCGGCCACGACGCGACAACGGATTCGTCAAGATTGGGGTTGGTTTCTGTGCACACCTCGGGATCATGCGCCGGGATGTGCTTTCCTTCTTCGAGTTCAATCCACCACGCGTCTGGTGGTGTCGGCTTGCTGCTCGTGGCGTTGTAGAAGGAACCGGAAATCATGAGCGCTTCAGCTGCGCGAGTGATGGCGACGTACCGAACGCGGCGCCGTTCTGCGAGGTAGGCGTTTTCTTTCAGGTCGGTCGCGTACGCCTTGATAGCAACCTCGGCGGCTTCAATTGTTGTCAGCTTGCCGATTGCGAGATGGGGAAGGTAAATCGCATCGGGGCGGAACGGGTGAGGCAACGAGCCTTCGTTGAGCCAGCCGAGTTCGTTAGCGCGTTTTGTCTCCATGCCCTTGTCCATGGTCGACCAGCGCGGGATGGCCACCGCGTCCCATTCGAGACCTTTCGCACTGTGCACCGTGAGCACCTGCACGACCCCCGGAGCGCTATCTTCGGGGCGAGGTGAATACTTTTCCAGCGATTGGACGTCGGCAACCCATTTCACGAACGAATACAACGTGTCGTTGAGTCCGATGGAGCGATATGACGAAACCAGACCGTCGAACGCCTCGAAGTAACTTCGCGATTCAGCTGACGGGTTGACGACTGTTTCGATATCCAGGTTGAGTCGTTCCGTCGTGGCGCGAACGATGTCGTTGAGAGGCAGTCGACCGAGGCGCCGGAGGTCGCGGAAGAACTGGGCGGCGTCGAGAAGCGCTGCGTATCCCCCGTCGCTGAAGTCGACCGGGATGCCCCGTTCGGGACTCAACGATTCGCGCGTTCGATCGAGAAGCGAGTCGAGTGCGTCGACGAGAGATTGTGATTCGTCGACCGCGAGTGACGTGCCGAATCGTTCGCGAACCTCTCGTGACTGATATTCGGTAGACAAATTTCGTGCGTGGTTGTGGAGCGCCCACAAATCGGCGACACCAATGCGCCAGCGCGCTCCGCCGAGCAGGCGCACGAGATGAACCCCCGCGTTTGGGTCGGCTGTGACGGACAGCGCAGAGTAGAGGTCGGCGATGGCTGGTTCGGTGAGGATCCCGGGAACTCCAAGGATCTGGTACGGCACACCGTGGCGCCGAAGCGCTGCACAGAAGTCGGTTTGGTGGGTTCGCGTTTCGAGCAGCAAAGCCGCCGTGAATTGCCTGTCGGTTTTTGTTGCAAGGTCTTTCTTGCGGCGGCCGACCTGCGTCGCAAACCACGCCGCTACGGCTTCCGCCTCTTCGTCGACCGTGTTGGTGTACACGGCGTGAAGGGGTTCCGACGTCGCGTCGGGTTTGGCGACGAGTTTTTCGCGACCTTCGTCGACAAACGTGTGTTTGACGAGGTGATTCGCCGCGTCGAGAATCGAGGTTCCGTTGCGCCACGAGACCGTCAGGCGGAGGATGTCGTCCCTGGACTTTTCGGCCCCAAAGTTGGGGAAGTAATCAAGCACGTTCGACGCGCTGGCTCCGCGCCAGCCGTAGATGGACTGGTTGGTGTCGCCGACCGCCGTGACATTGTGCTTGCCGAACAGCGTGTAGAGCAACTGGGCTTGAGTGACAGAGGTGTCTTGGTATTCGTCGAGAATGACCACCGCGAAGCGTTCACGGTATTCCGTGACGACGTCGGGGAAACGTTCGACGATGTCCCGCGCGAACGCCACCTGATCGGAGAACTCGAGCATCCCCCGCCGATGCTTGCGGGCTGCGAATTCCTGGGCGAGCGTCACGAAGGTTGACAGTGACGAAATCTTGTTGACACGGGCAACCTCGCCTCGAGTTTTTCCTGTTGCGCCCTTGGGTTTGCTGCTGGGCAAATCATTGAGCTTGAGTGCGTCGGCAACGAACGTGTCGATGGCGCTCACGCTGGGGCGGTATTCGACGAGGTCGGAGGACAGCTTCATCACGATTCGCGTGAGGTCATCGACCGACTTACCCAGTGTGGCCAGTACCGGGTCGGTCGAGTCAAGAACGACCTCTCGTGCAATCGCGTAGGCGGTTGCGTCGGTGATGACGATTGAGTCGGGATCCCAGCCAATTCGGTAGCCATGATCACGAAACAGGTCGGTTGCAAAGGAGTTGTAGGTTGACACACTAGGCATGAGGAAACCGTGGGGATCCTCCCCGAGGTTCGACATGTCATTATCGCTTGACCTGAACTCGTCGATGCGCGAGCGCATCTGATTGACGCTCTTCCCGAAACGTTCGGTCAGTTCGTTTGCGGCTTTGCGCGTGAAGGTGAGCCCAAGCACTTGATGCGGGGCAATCTTGTCGCGGGCGATGAGGTTGAGTGCACGCAACGACATTGTTTCTGTTTTGCCCGAGCCTGCACCGGCAAGGACAAGGTGGACGCCCTTGAGTTCAGCGTCAATGACAGCCCATTGTTGGGGGGTGAGGTCTTTGCCCAAATCGAGTTTGCGCTCGAACTCCTTCTTCGCGGTGTCGTTACTCATGAGCGCTCACCTCCGGAATTCGCACCCAGACCTTGTTGGGGTCGAGTGACCCCGCGAAATCGCGTCCGACTCGGGGTCCGGTGAATACCGACTGATGCATGCCGCGCGCGGCCTCCATGATGGCGGCTGCAAACTCGGCGTGGGCAGTGTCGTCTGACACGGCCTGGACGTTTTCGGTGTACTCGAGTGGTGAACCACCCTTGGGGGTCGACGGCACCGCCGGGAAGACGAGTTTTGCACCGGCGTTCTCGGCGTGGAAAGGCACGGTTATGCCATCCGAGTCAACCCGTCGGACCACTCCGCCGTTGACAAGCCCGTATTGGTAAGCACGTAGCTGAAGGTTCTCTTGAGTGTCGGCGTCGCTCTTGGCCTTTGCTCCGGTCTTGAAGTCCACGATGGTTGCGGTGCCGTCTGCGTGACGTTCGATTCGGTCGATTCGTCCGCCGATGGTCGCGGTGACGCCGTCCGCTCCGCCGTCAGAGATCGTAATGCGGAGCCGTTGTTCGTGGAGAACTTCCTCGAGCCCACCCTGTTCCGCGCGAGTCAAGTAATCGGACAATCCAGTTACGAGAGTGTCCGCGATTGCTCGTTGTGCTTCGTTGACCCACGGCGCCTCGAAGCTGAGTTCGCTCCATCTCGTATCAACAAGTGTTTTCAGCGTGTTGATGTCGAAGACTGTTGCCTTCTCTGCGACCCAGTGAATGAGGGTTCCCATGCTCATGGAGATGGTGGAGGCCCCGCTCGCGACACTCTCGACGAACCAGTCAAGCGCTGACGCGTCAAAATTGTCGAGCCCGGACGGACTCACCGAAACCGCGCCGTCGGGGAAGAGCGGGCGGTGTTCGCCCGTAATGTCGCGCATGCCGAGCCACTCCGATGGTGCCGCCCCACCCACGCCTTCCTTGACGAGTTTCGCAAGAGCTGCTGCTGCGTCGGCTGTTTCTGAATCGGTTGATTCACTTGAAATGAGTTTGGCCCGCAGCGTCGCGACGAGTTCACGCAGAGTCGTGACGTAGTTGGCCCCGACGAAGGTGGGGACGAGGGCGTTCGCAGCTGCGACGTCAAGGGAAGCATCTTCGATCCGAGTCTTGGACCCGGCGAAAATGCGAAAAAGCGGACTCGGCGCTTCGTCTTCAGTCTTGAGGGCAGTGAGAAGCATCGAGTCGGTGGCTCGTGTGATGGCAAGCAAGAAGAGTCGGACTTCGTCGTGAAGAACGGCGCGGCGCGGGTCGAGCTGTTGTTGATCGCGTTCCTCGCTCGATACAAAGGCGGCGGATGCAAGTTCGGTGTTGTGAAGAATTGCGCTCCGATTCCGAAGATTCGGCCACACACCGCGATTGAGCCCGGCAACGACCGTCACAGCAAACTCGCGACCGACGACAGCCGCCGGTGTTGCCACAACGACTGATCCGACCGTCATGCGCGGCGACAGTGAATCATTCGGCACAGCTTGGCCCATCATGCGCTCGATGAACGTGTCGGCCGACTCGGTTGGCGAGTTGCTCAGTGCTGTTTCGATGACGTGGAACAGTGCGAGTACGGCATCGAGGCCATCGTGTGCGTACGTCGCGGCGTATCCGGTCTTTGTCGATTCCGACACCCAGCGGTCGGCGAGACCTGTTGCATTCCAGACTGACCACAGCAATTCGTCCATTTGGGATTCGCGCGCAGCACCAACATCGTGGAGTATTCGCGACACCGTCGTGAACCCACGAGGAAGCGGACGGTTGAAGACGACCACCTCGTTGCGGTCCGTCATCATGCGGACAAGAATCGCGTCGGCGGAAAGGTTCGATCCGCTCGCGAGTTCGGCCGCGCGGACGGTGCGGCGCACCGCGCGGTATTCGAGACTCGACAAACCGCCGATAGGTCCGGTGAGGAGCGTACGAACGTCGTCGATTGTGAGATTTTCAGGGTGGAGGCCGCGAGCCACGAGGAGAAGAAGTGATGCAACGACAGGGTGGTCTCGAAGCGGGCGCCCCGTCGTCTCGGCAAAGGCGGGGATGTTCATGGCGTTGAGGTGTGAAACGAGTGACTCCGCTTCAGCGCCGCTTCTCACGATGACGGCCATGGCGTCGAACGGTTTCTCCGGTGAATGCTCGGAGCGAAGGAATCGTGCGATTGTGTCGCGTTCGCGAGAAGGTGAGGACGCCAGGCTTGTTCGAACCACAGTCGTTGGCGCCGCGGGCGATGGGTCTGCAGCGGGACGGGTGTACCCATCCGCTAAGCCAATAATCGCCCGAACTGTCGCGATGGCGTCTGGCATGACTCCGCCCTGACGATGAAGTGTGGAGAGCGACAGCGGGGGTTCCCACGTGACGGCGGTGTCGGAGTCGGGCGACGCGGTGAGGACGCCAGGATCGGTTCCTCGGAAACCCGCGGTTGCCGTGTCCGGATCACCGAAGGCGACAATCGGCCCTCGGGAACGGCTCCACGCCGCGATGAAGCGCCAGTGCGACGGAGTGAAGTCCTGTGCATCGTCGAGGACGAGGGTGATCTGCTCATCAATCGGACGCGCACTCTCTTTCGCGAGAATTGCCGTGGCGTTGTTGATGAGCTCGGCCGGATCGACCTGACCGGGGCACGACACTTCGAGGTATTCGATGTAGTCGTCGAGGAGCGATGCTGCGGCGACCCACTCGGGTCGGCCGGCGGATTCTCCGAGCTGCGCGAGCTTGGCCAACGGACGGTCGTCGCCGCCGAACAATCCGAGGTCGCGCGATCGCGACAGGAGATCGCGGACTTGAGTTCGGAACTCACGAATCGATCGAACATTGATGTCGATGTCGTCAGGCCAGCCAGCGTCGACTCCCGTTTCGCGTTGGCCGTCAAGGATGTCTTTGAGAATTGCGTCTTGCTCGCCGCCGGAGAGGAGCCGAGGCGGGAACCCGTCGCCGTTTGCCTCCGACACAATGGCGAACGCGAGCGAGGAGATCGATCGCGCGAGCGGCCCTTCGGTTGCCACTCCAGCGCGCAGCGTGAGTTCGTCGCGCATCGCCGTCGCGGATTGACGGGACGGAGTGATGACTCGCGCTGCCGCCTGGCCTCGTGATTCGATGATTCCGGCAACGAGTTCACGGATGAGAGTTGACTTGCCCGTTCCCGGTGCGCCGAACACGCGGTGATTGCGCCCGTCCGTCACAGCGGCGAGAACGTCGCGCTGATTCTGGTCGAGGGAAACAATTGCCATGACACCGAGGGTACAAGTGACCACCCACGTGAAACACCTATTAGCCTTGAGTTATGGAAATTCGAATCGGCATTCAGCACGCGTCTCGCGAACTCTCTTTTGACACCGATGCGAGCGCGGCGGACATCAGCGCGCAACTCACGGCAGCCCTCGCGTCCTCCGGAGTCTTGACTCTCACCGATGTCAAGGGGCAGTCGTACCTGGTTCCCGCCGCAAACGTGGCGTACATCGAGT
>WLES01000140.1 GCA_009704155.1 Actinomycetota bacterium
AGCAGCGAACGGCTCTGTCGACTCAGGCTTGCGCGAGTGGTGCTTCTCGGGGTCGCGAACGTCGAGTCCGTCAACAGCCGGAACGTCGAGAGGCGATGGGAGGTAGTCGATAACGGCGTCGAGCATCGGCTGGACACCGCGGTTCTTGAACGCTGAGCCACAAAGAACGGGATACGCTTCGCCGGCAATCGTGAGCTTACGAATCGCGCCCTTGATTTCTGGAATCGTGAGGTCGACTCCGCCGATGTACTTCTCGAGCAAGTCATCGTCAGCTTCTGAGATGGCTTCAACAAGCTGGGCACGGTATTCGTTTGCTTTGGCGAGCATGTCGGCGGGAATCTCCTGAACCTCGTACTGAGCACCAAGGGTAACGTCACCCTTCGAGTCGCCCTGCCACACGAGTGCGCGCATTTCGATGAGGTCAACGACACCAACGAAAGTCGATTCGAACCCGATGGGGAGCTGAATAACGAGGGGCTTCGCGCCGAGACGCTTGATGATGGTGTCGACGGTGAAGTAGAAGTCAGCGCCGAGCTTGTCCATCTTGTTGACGAAGCAGATACGGGGAACGTTGTATTTGTCAGCCTGACGCCACACGGTCTCTGACTGGGGCTCCACACCTTCTTTACCGTCGAAGACGGCAACAGCACCGTCGAGGACGCGGAGCGAACGCTCAACCTCTACCGTGAAGTCAACGTGGCCCGGGGTGTCAATGATGTTGATCTGGTTCTTGTCCCAGAAGCAGGTGGTCGCAGCTGAGGTGATTGTGATGCCACGCTCTTGCTCTTGCGCCATCCAGTCCATGGTTGCGGCACCGTCGTGTACTTCACCGATTTTGTGGGTGATTCCCGTGTAAAAAAGGATACGTTCGGTGGTCGTCGTCTTACCGGCATCGATGTGAGCCATGATGCCGATGTTGCGAACCTTGTTGAGGTCGGTGAGCACGTCCTGTGCCATGTGTTGTTCTCCGTATGTGTTTTCTGAGTGGGGGAAGTGTGCGGGGGCCGGCCGAAACCTGCCCCGGTGCGACTACCAGCGGTAGTGCGCGAATGCCTTGTTCGACTCGGCCATCTTGTGGGTGTCTTCGCGGCGCTTGACTGCTGCTCCGAGACCGTTCGATGCGTCGAGGATTTCGTTCTGAAGACGCTCGGTCATCGTCTTTTCACGACGTGACTTTGCGTACGACGTCAGCCAGCGAAGCGCGAGAGTGTTCGCACGGTGTGGCTTGACTTCGATCGGCACCTGGTACGTCGATCCACCAACACGGCGCGAGCGAACCTCGAGTGTGGGGCGGACGTTGTCCAAAGCCTTCTTGAGAACGATGACGGGGTCTTGGCTCGACTTGGTTGCAACACCTTCGAGTGCACCGTAAACGATGCGCTGCGCGAGATCCTTTTTTCCAGCGAGGAGAATCTTGTTGACGAGCTGCGAGACTACGGGCGAGCCGTAGACGGGGTCTGCAATGACGGGGCGCTTGGCCGCGGGTCCTTTACGTGGCATTACTTCTTGTCCGCCTTCGCACCGTAAAGGCTACGGGCCTGCTTGCGGTTCTTGACCGCTTGGGTGTCAAGTGCGCCACGAACGATCTTGTAGCGAACACCGGGAAGGTCCTTCACACGGCCGCCGCGAACGAGCACCATCGAGTGCTCCTGGAGGTTGTGGCCCTCACCCGGGATGTAGGCGGTTACTTCGACGCCGTTGGAAAGCTTGACACGCGCAACCTTGCGAAGCGCCGAGTTCGGCTTCTTCGGGGTCGTGGTGTACACGCGGGTGCACACTCCACGCTGTTGGGGGTTCGCCTTGAGCGCAGGTGCCTTGGTCTTGGTGACCTTGGGGCTGCGGCCCTTACGAACCAACTGCTGAATCGTTGGCACGACTTTTCTCCTTGTAATTTCTGCACGGTGACAGTAATGGTGTGGGGGCCGATTTCTCGTCCCTCCCGCCAACCGACCGGCGGCCGGTATGCCGTGGAGACCTCGAGCCGCCTGCTTCACGCACGCGGACCCGGATTACGGTCTTCGCAGTGCGCGACTCGCTGTCGGAAACCCCGAAAACCAATCGGCGCACTATTTCCCACAGTACAGGGCAATTCGATTCTGAGCAACCCCGAATTATGCGAGAACTGTTGCCGCGGGTATCGTCGCGGCGAGAAGAGCTGGCCCGAACGGCACGAAACCGCGACTGTTTCCGGTGCGAATGAGGAAAATCACGGCGTGAACGCCGGCAACTGCCGACGAGACAGCAAGCGCAGGCAGAAATTCGCCAGAGCCGCCGACAAGTATTCCCACGCTTCCGAGCAGTTTGACATCCCCAAAACCAAGATCGGCGAATCGAAATGCCGCGTATCCGCCGACCACGCACGCAATCGAGGTGGCGAGAGCCGAACTGAGATGTTCCGGCCGCGAGTACAGCACCCACGCAAGAGCCACCGGATAGGCGGCAAGTGTGAGGGCATTCGGAAGGCGATGCTCGGCGACGTCAACAATCGTCAGCGTTGCAGCCCAGCACAGCCACGCACACGCGAATCCGCCATTCACCAGGGCTGACCAATCCATCGATTCACGGTAGCTGCGGCATTCAGAGCGCACGAAAGTTATCCACCAACGCAGAACGGGGACCCCGTGGGATCCCCGTTCTGTTCAGTGATGCTTAGTACTCGGTCGAGAATCCGCTCGAGTCGTACGACGCCGAGTTGAACGACTCGATGTCGGCGTAGGTGAACGCGTCATCCGCGAACCCTCCGACCTCGAAGTGGCGCTGCGGGTAACGTCGATCGGCTTCGTCCACGTTGGTCGAAATGTCGGTTCCGCGGTACTTTGCGAGACCGGTTCCGGCCGGGATGAGCTTTCCGATGATGACGTTTTCCTTGAGACCGATAAGCGGGTCGGACTTGCGGTCCAGAGCGGCCTGCGTGAGAACGCGGGTCGTCTCCTGGAACGACGCGGCCGACAGCCACGATTCGGTTGCGAGCGATGCCTTCGTGATTCCGAGGAGCTCGGCACGGGCAGTCGCGGGCGTTGCTCCGCGTGACACAGCGTCACGGTTTGCCTCGCGGAAACGAATGTTGTCGATGAGCTCACCGGGAACAAACTCGGTGTCTCCCTGGTCAACAATCGACACCATGCGGAGCATCTGACGAAC
>WLES01000141.1 GCA_009704155.1 Actinomycetota bacterium
CACCGCCCTGGTTGGATACGGAATTTTTGCGTCATCGCCTGTTCCGACTGTTTCTGGCACGGCGAGGGTTGGGGCAGTATTGACGGCCGTTCCTGGCTCATGGTCGCCGAGTGCGACGTTCACTTACGCGTGGAAGCGCGGAACGACCGTTGTCGGGACGTCGAGCACGTACACCCCGACCTCGGCTGATCGCGGCTCTGCGTTGACGCTGACGGTCACGGGTTCTGCCACTGGGTACACGTCGGCCGCCACGGTGTCTGTGGCCACTGCTCCTGTGGCCTACGGCGTCATCACCCCCACCCCCACTCCCACAATCACGGGTATCGCAACGGTCGGGTCAACGTTGCGTGCCTCAACCGGGATCTGGCCAACGGGGGTGTCTCTCTCATATCGTTGGGACCGTTGCTCCGCCATTACGTCGCTGTGCTCCCCGATTCTCCGCGCAACGAAGTCGGATTACCGTGTGAATACTAACGATCTCGGGTTCACGATCCGAGTCTCTGTGACGGGAACGCGAACCGGGTACACATCGGTGACAGTAACGAGCGCGTTCACGGCCCTCGCCGCGCGCTAACGAGAGAAGAGTCAGCCGACGCCGTCAGCGTCGATTACCGACGGGTGAGTTCCACTGCAGTCGAGATTGTGCGGGTCTGCTGAACAGGATTCGCAGAGCACGGCTCTGTGGCGGCAGTCGAGATTGTTGCAGTTGAGAACCTGCGATGTCCGGCCACCGCAACGATCGCACTCACCGATGTCTTCGGCATTGGGCGAGAACCTCGTGATCTGGCGATTGTCGAATACATAGAGCGCACCCTCCCAGAGTCCCTTGTCGCGGAATGTTTCGCCGTACCGGACGATGCCGCCTTCGATTTGGTAGACCTCACCGAATCCTCTGCTGAGCATCGCAGCGCTGAGGATCTCGCAGCGAACCCCGCCCGTGCAATAAGTCACCACCGCTTTGTTCTTGAGGTGATCGTATTTTCCCGATTCGATTTCGCCGATGAAGTCGTGTGTGGTTGTGACGTCGGGAACAACCGCACCGGTGAACCGACCGATTCGCGCTTCAAAGGAGTTGCGGCCGTCGAAAAAGACGACATCGTCGCCACGTTCCGCTACTAACTCGTTTACCGCGCTGGGCGAAAGATGCACGCCACCGTTGGTTACGCCGCCGGCGTCAACGGTGATCTCGTCAGGGGATGCGAACGCAACAAGCTCGTCTCGTGCCTTGACGGATAGGCGCGGGAAGTCGTTTCCGCTCCCCATCGACCACTTGACGTCCATTTTTCCGAAACCAGGGTATTCCTTTGTTTGCCGTGCGTATTTCTTGAGGTCAGACATGGCACCACCGAGCGTGCCGTTGATTCCGTGTGGAGAGACAATGATTCGGCCGGTCAGCCCCAGTGACTCGCATAGCGTCCGCTGCCACAAGACAACCGCACCCGGGTCTGCGACTGGCGCAAACGCGTAGTAGAGGATGATCTTGGGGATGGGCACGATACGAATCTATTCGCTTTAGCGTTTCGGTGGCGTCTCAGGCTGTGACAGAAATCGACTGGTAGCCGCGCAAGACGAACCCTGGTCGACGCTCTGGAGTCCGAGTTAGGTCGAGGTGTGGAAAACGTTCAAACACGGCGGGGAGGAGAACATTCATCTCTAGGCGCGCGAGTGGTGCGCCGATGCAGAAATGAATACCCGCGCCGAAGCCGATGTGTGGGTTTCGCGGGCGGCCGAGGTTCATGTTGGTTGCATCATCGAAGACGCTCTCATCGCGGTTCGCAGATCCGAGCAGCGCCGCGATCTTCTGGCCCGTTGCGATGCGAACACCACCGATTTCCGTGTCGGCGGTTGCCGTTCGTTCAAACAGTTGAAGCGGTGCATCAAATCGGAGGAATTCTTCGACGGCCGTTGGTGCTACTCCGCGCGGATCGTCACGAAGCGGTTGCAGCGCGTCTGGCCGTTGGAGAGCAGCGACGGCACCGTTGCCGAAGCCGTTGACGCTCGCTTCGTGACCCGCATTGAGGAGCAAAACACACGTGGCGATGAGTTCGTGAGTGCTGAGGGTTCGTCCGTCGTCCTCCACGGCTGTGAGAACAGAGATGAGGTCACTGCCCGGGTTTGCTTTCCGTTCGAGCATGAGCGAATGGACGTACTCTGCAAACTCGTGAGCTGCCGCTCGAGCGTCAGCTTTGTGCTGTTCCGTCGGCGACACTTCGTACATCTTGACAATTGCCTGTGACCACGGGCGGAGCAGATGCTCGTCCGATTCGGGGAAACCGAGCATGAAAGCAATGACCTTGACGGGGAGTGGTTCGGCGAGATCACCGATGAGATCGAATTCCCCGGTGTCGCCCAGTTGACGCTCGGCTGCGTCGAGTAGACCGGTTGCAAGTCGTTCTATGTCGGGCTGCAGCGCCCTGATCGTCGTGGGGTTGAACGCTTTGCTGATGAGGGACTTGAGCCGTGTGTGCTTCGGCGGCTCCGAGTCGAGAATCGAGTCTGCGTGCAACCAGTTGAAATCGAACCAGTCGTCCTCTGGAGTGCGGGGTGTGAAGATTCGACCCAGATTCTTGTCGCGAAGGACCGCGTTGGCATCAGCGTGACGAGCGGCGAGAAACATTCCTGTTTCCTCGTGCCACACGGGTTTGCCGTGAGTGCGAAGATCGGCGAGCGCGGGGTACGGGTCGTCGTGAAATTCCGCGGACTGAAAGTCAATCACGGCGCTCTTCCGTTTCTGGTGAGTCGAGCGGCGCGCGATAGACCGCCCGCCCCCACACGACGAGCGTCGCGAGTGCGAGCACGCTTCCAGCGACCATTACTTCGCGAATTCCCCATGCCGCGATGGCAAGACCGGCGAACGCCGTCGCGATGAGGTTTCCGAAGTTCACAATTCCACTGAACGCTGCATTGACGCGCCCACGAATGGGCTCAGGTGTCCGTGTCATGAGAATCGACCCGGCGACGGTGTGCAGCACGGCGCTTCCAATCCCCGTAACGGCATTAAGGACCCCGATTACCCAGAGTTCCGGCGCTAGAGCGATTCCGAGAATTCCCATGCCGAGCACCCCCACCGAGAGCACGAGGGCTCGAGGCTGCCACGGCAGAGAGATCGCCTTCCATCCGAGCCGC
>WLES01000142.1 GCA_009704155.1 Actinomycetota bacterium
CCCTAGGCGCGCGGGTGAGCCGACTGATAGGCGGCCTTGAGGCGCTCGCTCGACACCTGCGTGTAAATCTGTGTGGTCCCAACGCTCGCGTGCCCGAGGATTTCCTGAACGCTTCGCAGGTCGGCCCCGCCATCGAGGAGATGAGTGGCAGCCGTGTGACGCAGAGTGTGCGGGCCTTTGGGTCCCTGTCCTGGTAGTTGACCAATAATGTCGGCCACAACGCCATACACGGTGCGAGTAGTCAGCTTTCCGCCGCGAGCACCGACAAAAAGGTTCTGGACATTGTCGTTGACGGAAATTGCAGGGCGTCCCCGGTCAGCGTAGGCGCGGAGAGCATCACGGGCTGGAATACCGAACGGCACAATGCGCTCCTTCGAACCCTTACCGAGAACCTTCACCGTGTTGTCGGCCCAATCGATGTCTGCCAGCGTGATACCAACGAGCTCACTGACGCGAATCGCACTCGCATACATGAGTTCCCAGATGGCGACATCGCGGAGGGCAACGGGGTCGTCGGATGCGGCACGCACCTGAAGCGAATCGAACACGGACGTCATCGCTGGCGCGGTGAGAACGCGCGGGAGGTGCTTCGGTTTCTTCGGTGCCGTGAGACGCACGGCGGTGTCGGCTGGGATGTCGCCGCGAGCATGCATCCAATGAAACAGGCTTTTCACCGAGGACACGCGTCGACCAATTGAACTGGCGGCATCGCCCTTCGTTGACATCGCCCACACCCACGAACGGCAGTGCTCGAGAGTGATGTCGGTCACCAACATCGACTCCGCTTTCGGCAACGACTGCGTGAACAGGTCGAGATCACCGCGATACGCGCGAATGGTGTGCAGGCTGGAGTCGCGCGCCGCCTCCATTTCGTGGAGGAACCGCGTTACGGCATCGTCGATTCTCACGTTTCCAGTGTGAACGACCAAGCTGTTCTACTTGGTCAACACGCCCGTCTTGCGCGGCCACCACATTTTTTCCCCAACGAGGAAGGTCAGTGACGGCACGACAACTGAACGAATCAGGAGCGTGTCGATGAGGACACCGACACACACGATGACACCGATCTGGGTGAGCGTGATGAGCGGAAGAACACCGAGCACCGCGAACACCGCAGCGAGCAGGACACCGGCGCTCGTAATGACACCACCCGTTGCGCCGAGAGCGTTGATCATTCCGGTTCGAATTCCGACCGGCTTGCCGCCAACGAGAATTTCAGACTCTTCTTTGACTCGTGTCATAAGGAACATGTTGTAGTCGATACCCAGCGCGACGAGGAACAGGAAGGTTTGCACGAACACGTTCGAGTCAAGCGCGGGGAAGCCCCAGATTCCTTGGAAGAGGAGCCACGACGACCCCACCGCGGTGAAGTAGGACGCAACAACGGTTGCGAGGAGGATGAGCGGTGCGACAACTGCTCGCAGAACGATGATGAGCATGAGGAGCACGACGAGCAAGACGGACGGGAAGATGAGGCGCTCGTCTGCAGAGATTGCCGTCCTTGTATCGAACACGGCTGCGTCCGAGCCGCCGACGATTGCTGTGCCTTCACCGATACCGTCGAGGTCTAGGCGAATCTCCGCGATTGCGGCTGCCGTCTCGTCCGACTCTGTTGGGTGGTCGAGTTTGGCAGTGATTTCCGTCATTCCGTCGTGCGAGTCACCAACGGTTGAGAAAGTTGGCTCGGCCGGAGCTGGAGCAATCACGGGAGGGCCAGAAGGCACCTCACTTCCCACACCGGCGGGAATCTCGCCGCCTACACCAGCTGGAATCTCAGGAGCTGGGATTTCCATGATGTCATCGCGATCCGCAAAGTACTCTTGGACAGCCTCAACGTCGTTGTCGTCGGCGAGAACCGTGATCGATGAACCCTGGAACGACTCGAACTTGTCGACGAGGATTTCAATTCCGGTCACCGCGTCTGGCTTGGAAATGAAACGCTCGTTTGCCGTTAGACCGACCTGAACCGTGAGCGCAGGCAAAGCCAACCCCGCCACAAGGATCGCGGACCCTAGGCCGGCGATGACGGGACGGCGGGCTATCGCGTGGCCTGCTCGCTTCCACATGCTCTCGCGCTTGGGCTCAACACCGAACTTGGGGGTGAGCGGCCAGAAGATTCCGCGCGGCCAAACAACCAGTGCGAAGGGAAGCACTCCGATACCAAAAATCATCGCGATGGCGATACCGACCAGGCCGGCAAGACCGAGTAGGCGGCTACCGTCGACCTGAGCAAAAGTGAGGAGTGCCATGACAATGAGCACTGTTCCGCCCGATGCGAGGATGGCTGGCGACGTTCCGCGAACCGCGTTGGCCATCGCGACAGCTCTGCTTTCGTGACGAATCAACTCTTCGCGATAGCGGGAGATGATGAGAAGCGCATAATTTGTTCCAGCACCGAACACGAGCACGGAAAGAATCCCGCCGACAGAGCCGTCGAGTTGAGTACCGAGCATGTCGGCGACCTTCTTCGAAACTGCGCCGGCCAGTCCGTCGGCAATACCGACGACGAGAAGGGGGATGATCCAGAGAATGGGTGAGCGATACGTGACGAGCAAGAGGATGACAACGACTCCGGCGGTAGTTGCCAACAGCGTGATGTCAGCGCCGGCGAAAACGTTGGAGATGTCTTCAGCAAAACCCTCAGGGCCAGTCAAATACAAGTCGACGCCGGTCACGCCGGCTATTGCTGCGTCCTTGACAGCGTTGTAGCGCTCGCTGCGCTCTTCAACGACATTGGTCGCTTCGAGCGGAAGGATGGCCGATGCCGTCGTGCCATCTTCAGAAACCTCGGCCTGAGGCGCAAACGGGATTTCCGTGTATTCGGCGTAGAGGTCAGTAAGGTGCTCGTTGATTGTTTCAAGCTGGGAATCCGTGAGTTCAGAATCGCTCGTAAAGACAAGGAACAACGCAGTACCAGCCTCAACGGGGAAGTCTTCCTTGAGTCGAGCAACCTCGGCCGCTTCAGACTGGCTCGGAGCACCGGTTGCGGGTGCCGTCTCTTCCGTTTCGAGTTGAGAAGCCACGAAGGCCCCTCCCGTCAACCCAACCCCAATCACGAGGGCAATAATCGAAGACCACAAACGCTAAGCCTTGTTCAAAAACATCGAGAA
>WLES01000143.1 GCA_009704155.1 Actinomycetota bacterium
ATGAACGCGACAGTCGCCATGACGAGGAGAGGAAGAACAATGAGTGACGAGATTGCCGAATAGGAAACGGCGGTTGCGACGCCAGTCCGAGAGATGGTTCCGAATCCGACCCCGACGAGAATTGCGACGACAAGCACCTCAACAATGAGGGCGCCGAGTGCTGCGAGCCAGATCGCCGCGTCAACGCCCGTGACGAGCAGAGCCCACAACCCTGCGGGGGCTGCGGCAACAACGAGCGAACCGGCGACAGTGAAAGCGATGACGAGCGAATCCACGACACCCTTCGCTCCGATTTGGTCGCGAACCCGGTCGGTGATTGCGGGCGTTGCGAAGAGCACGAACGCGAGTGCGAGAAGCACAACGAAGGAGAATGCCATTCGCCCTGAGTCGAGCCCTTCGTACGTCGTCCCTTCGGAGAAAACGGTGAGGGCGACGGCAATCAAGGACAGAGCCGCGACAGTGGATGCGATTGTCACCCAGAGCGGTGTGCGGGCGACTGCAGAGATGAGGGCCAGAACTCGAGGAACAATTGCTGTATTACTCATAGTCATAGTGTGTCAGGGAATGTGCTCGGCGGAAACGCTCGTCGAGGGTGGCGCGTGAAACAATAGGGACATGGCCAGCGTGACACCACCTCGAGGAATGCGCGACTTCACGCCAGCCGTCAAGGCTCACCGTGAACGTGTACTCGCTCGAATTCGCGCGTCCTACCGCGCACACGGCTTCGACGAGATTGAAACTCCCGTTGTCGAAGAATCAAGCCGCCTGTCGGCAGGTCTGGGTGGGGACAACGAAAAGCTTGCGTTTGGCGTCCTCAAGCGTGGTCTCACTCGCGAGGATCTCGCAGCAGCCGAGTCGACGGCAGACATCATCGACATGGGCCTTCGGTACGACCTCACCGTTCCGTTGACTCGCTTTTACGCCACCAACCGAGCCGAACTCCCGCCCGTTTTTCGGGCCATTCAAATCGCACCGGTATGGCGAGCAGAGCGCCCGCAGAAGGGACGATTCCGCCAATTCGTGCAGTGCGATATCGACATCATCGGCGAAGCGGGAATCCTCGCAGAAGCCGAAGTCCTCACCGCCACCCTCGCAACACTCGACGCGCTTGGCATAACCGGAACGACAATTCGCATCAACGACAGACGAATCATCAACGGACTTCTCGATTCACTCGGTCTCACCGACACCGAATCGGCACTCATCACGCTCGACAAACTCGACAAAATCGGCGCAAAGGGAGTCCTTGACGAACTTGGCGAACGCGGGGCGTCGGATTCGGCGCTCGCAACCCTCGACGCGTTGCTGTCGAGCCACTCGAATCCCACCGCAGCACCGACACTCGCAGCGATGACCGATGCACTGCCAGCTGGCGTCGCGCCAGAGGCAGTTGCCGAACTCGCCGACATCGCTCGCGCAATCGGCCACGCCGGACAAATCGTCTTCGACCCGTTCCTCGTTCGCGGAATGGGGTACTACACGGGAGCCATCTTTGAAGTAGCCCACCCCGATCTCGGCTATTCGCTCGGCGGCGGCGGTCGTTACGACGGCATGGTCGGAACATTCCTCGGCACCGACGTCCCTGCCGTTGGATTCTCACTCGGGTTTGAACGACTCGTCGATCTCGTCACGGACGACGGCGTCGAAGACTCCCAGTCGGTCGCCGTTCTCTACGAGCCCACACTGTCTGTCGATGACCTTGTCGCTGTTAAGAAAGAGTTGATGGCGGAAGGTCTGCGGGTTCGACTGGTTCAGAAGACGAAGAACACCAGAGCCGTCCTCGAACAACTTGATCGCGACGGATTCACCAGATATGCATTCCTCAACCAGGGCGAACCGCTCGAATGGAAGACCCTCACCTAACCGCCTAGGCTTGAAACCACCACCACACAAGGAGAAACCGTGTCCGCTATTGCTTTCGTTGATGCCAGAGAAATTCTGGATTCCCGCGGAAACCCGACCATCGAAGTTGACGTCGTTCTCGACGACGGAACCGTGGCGTCGGCGGCTGTTCCCTCCGGTGCATCGACTGGTGCTTTCGAAGCATACGAACTCCGCGACGGAGACGCGTCGCGTTACGGCGGCAAGGGTGTGCTCGGCGCTGTCGCGTCGGTCATCGAAGTTCTCGGTGAGGCAATCGAAGGGCTCGATGCATCCGAGCAGCGAGCTATTGACGCTGCCCTCATCGAAGCAGACGGCACGGAGAACAAGTCGAAGCTCGGCGCCAACGCAATCCTCGGTGTGTCACTCGCCGTCGCCAAAGCGGCAGCACTGTCGGCAGACCTCCCGCTGTTCCGATACCTCGGCGGACCCAACGCTCACGTTCTCCCCGTTCCGATGATGAACGTCATCAACGGTGGAGCGCACGCCGACACCAACGTCGACGTTCAAGAATTCATGGTTCTGCCGATTGGTGCAGAGACGTACCGCGAAGGTCTTCGCTGGGGTGTCGAGACCTATCACGCCCTTAAGTCGGAGCTCAAGTCCAAGGGATTTGCAACGGGACTCGGCGATGAGGGCGGTTTCGCCCCCAACCTCGACAGTGCACGCGCAGCGCTCGACTTCCTCATGGATGCAATCGCGAAGGCGGGATTCACGCCAGGAAAAGACCTCGCACTCGGGCTCGACGTTGCCGCGACAGAGTTCTTCTCCAACGGTTCGTACCGCTTTGAAGGCCACGACAAGTCGGCAGCAGAAATGATCGCCTACTATTCGGAGCTCGTCGCGGAGTACCCCCTCATCACGATTGAAGACCCGCTCTCCGAGGATGACTGGAACGGCTGGGAGGCGATGACGGCTGAACTCGGCGAGAAGGTACAACTCGTTGGCGACGACCTGTTTGTCACGAATCCGTCACGACTTGCTGATGGCATCGCTCGCGGAGTTGGCAACTCGATTCTCGTGAAGGTCAACCAGATTGGTTCGCTCACCGAAACGCTTGACGCCGTCGCCATGGCTCAGCGCGCTGGCTACACCGCCGTGTTGTCACACCGCTCTGGCGAGACGGAAGACACGACGATTGCCGATCTTGCTGTTGCGACCAACGCAGGCCAGATCAAGACGGGTGCACCCGCTCG
>WLES01000144.1 GCA_009704155.1 Actinomycetota bacterium
CTTCGCGCGGAGCCATTTGATGCGCAGGCATTTTCAGATGGGGTGGCAAATCTGCCAGACGGGACGTGGTTCACATCCCTAGTTCCAGCGCAACTTGCTCGACTCGTCGACTTGTCCGAACGCGACACTAGTGCAGCTCGAGCGTTGACCCGGTTTTCGGCGATTTTGGTCGGAGGGCAAGCAATTCCGGAGGGGTTAGTCGCCCGCGCTGAAGCCGTCGGAGCCCGAATGGTTCGCACCTACGGCTCTGCCGAAACAGCTGGCGGAGTTGTGTATGACGGTGTACCCATCGGTGACACGATTCTCCGCACCGATTCTGATGGGGTCCTGCTGATTTCCTCATCGTCACTAGCGGACGGTTATCTCGGGGATCCCGAGCGAACAGCACGTGAATTCACTGCCGACTCGAGTGGGCAACGCTGGTTCCGCACGTCTGATCGCGCCACAATCGAAAACGGCAAACTGACCGTTCTTGGCCGAGTTGACGACATCATCGTGACGGGTGGAGTGAAGGTTTCTCTCGCAGATATTGATCGAGTGCTTGAGAAGTTTGATGGCTCATCATTCGCAACGTGGTTCACGGATGAGGAATGGGGGCAGGTTCCGGCCGTTGTTGCTGATTCCCCGATTGATGTGGAGAATCTGCGAGCTCTAGTCGAACGCGAACTGGGGAAAGCCGCTCGTCCGTATCGTGTGGTGACGGTCGACGTAATCCCCACCCTGCCATCAGGAAAACCTGACCGACAGGCGCTTCACGAGATTGCCGAGCGCAACAAACCTTAGGATTATGGGCGTGGCTCAGAAAAAGAAAAACCCAACATCATCCGTAAAGCGCTCAGGCAAGCCCGGCGCAGTCAAGACGGTTGCGCACTCCGCAACCGCAACGGTAAAGCGCCGACCAATCGGTTGGCGTGATTGGGTATCCGCTGCACGGCCAGCAACCCTCGGACTCGCACTTGCACCCGTCGTCTCTGGCTGGGGAATGGCGATGTTGCACCTTCGCGCTGTCGATAGAGAAACGAACTCCCTGACCGTGTGGGCTCTGACGGCGCTCGCCGCACTCGTGGCCGTTTTCCTGCAGGTCGGCGTTAACTTTGCAAATGACTATTCCGATGGAATCCGCGGGACCGACGCCAACCGCACCGGACCACAGCGCCTCACAGCAAGCGGGCAGGTTGAACCCAAGAAGGTTCGGCTTTTCGCCTTCGTCTTCTTCGGCCTCGCCGCTCTCGCGGGACTCGCAATCACGGTCATCACTCAGATTTGGTGGCTCCCCGCGGTTGGGGCCGTCGCCATCATCGCGGCATGGTTCTACACCGGCGGTAAGCGCCCGTACGGTTACGCCGGACTCGGTGAGCTGTCCGTGTTCGTCTTTTTCGGTCTCGTTGAAGTTGTCGGAACCGTCTACATCCTGACCAACACCGTCTGGCTTGAGCCTGTACTGCTCGGTGTTGCTCACGGTTTGTTTGCCTGCGGAGTATTGCTTGCCAACAACATGCGCGATCGTGCCACTGACATCGCGGTGGGCAAGCGCACCCTCGCAACCAGAATGCCGGTGTGGCTCAACCGGGTTTTCTTCGGCATCTATCTCAGCGGGCCGTTCGCCGTCGCACTGTGGTTCGCCCTCACAATCCCCAACACGGGATGGATTTTCTTCGCAACAGTCGGGGCACTTCCCGCGATCATCATCGTTGCCACGGCACGAACCGCACCAGAATATGTGCTCGCACTCAAGCTCAGTGTCTGGAGCAGCCTTGGGTTCGCTGCAATTGCCGCGTTTACTCTGGCGGCCTAACCGAACTCTGCAATCGTCGTCGAGTTAGCACTCAATGACGTTGACGGCGAGGCCGCCCGTTGACGTCTCTTTGTATTTGAACGACATGTCCAGACCGGTTTGACGCATGGTTTCAATGACCGTGTCAAGCGAGATCTTGTGTGATCCGTCGCCGGCGAGGGCGAGACGGACAGCAGCAACGGCCGTGCCAGCGGCAATGGCATTACGTTCAATGCACGGCATCTGGACAAAACCACCAACCGGGTCGCACGTGAGGCCAAGATTGTGTTCCATGGCAATCTCTGCAGCGTTCTCAATCTGCTGAGTCGTGCCACCGAGCACCGCAGCAAGGCCCGCTGCTGCCATTGAGCAGGCTGAACCGACTTCACCCTGGCAACCGGCCTCTGCTCCAGAGATGGAGGCGTTGCGCTTGTACAGGGTGCCGATTGCGCCGGCCGTCAAGAGGAAGTCCCGCTCTATTTGTGCGGGGCTTACCTTCTTGAAGCGTGCTGCGTAGTAGCCAACGGCTGGAATGATTCCCGCTGCACCGTTCGTTGGTGCCGTGACAACGCGCATCCCGGCTGCGTTTTCTTCATTGACTGCAATAGCGAAGGCTTGCAACCATTCGTTCGAGAGTTCACTAGCTGGCTCGCCAGAATCTTCCATTGCCTGAAGTCGACGAGCGATGCCGGCTGCGCGACGATCCACTTTGAGGTAACCAGGCAGAACTCCGTCGGTGACGAGCCCAGCATCGACGCAGGCTGTCATCGCGGACCAAATGCTGTGAAGTCGTGAATCAGTCTCTGCCTGCCCATAGACGGCAACGCAGTTGTCGTATGCAAGGTCGGCGATTGAACGCCCTGACGCTTCACACAGATCGACGAGCTCAGCAGCGTTCGTATATTCGTGGGGAAGCGTCACGGAAGACGCACCGGTGTCAACACCATCGTCGTCATCGGATTCGACAAAGCCACCTCCGACGGAAAAATACATGCGGGTGTGAAGCCGCTCGTCCGCTGCGTCAAACGCTTCGAACTGCATCGCGTTGGAGTGTTGCGGGTGGCGAGTGAGTGGGCGAAGAGCGATGTCATCTTCTGTGAACGAAATCTCCCTGTCCCCCAGCGAAACCTTGCCGGTCTCAACAGCTCGGTCGTGCGCGGTGGAGACATCGAGCGGGTCACACCCCTCGGGAGTCTTGCCGGCGAGGCCTGCAACAAGGGCGTTTGTGGTGCCGTGGCCGACGCCAGTTGCGCCAAGCGAGCCCAACAGTGAAATCTGGATGCGCCCAACC
>WLES01000145.1 GCA_009704155.1 Actinomycetota bacterium
AAGGGGAACGGCAATGGCCGTTGTAACAATTCGCCAGCTGCTCGACAGCGGTGTTCACTTCGGGCACCAGACTCAGCGTTGGAATCCGAAAGTCAAGCGCTTCATTCTGACCGAACGGTCCGGCATCCACATCATCGACCTGCAGCAGTCGCTCGGTCACATCGACACCGCTTACGAATTCGTTCGTGAGACTGTCGCTCGTGGCGGAACAGTCCTGTTCGTCGGTACCAAGAAGCAGGCCCATGAAGCGATCGCGTCAGAAGCCGGCCGCGTCGGACAGCCCTACGTCAACCAGCGTTGGCTCGGTGGACTTCTCACCAACTTCCAGACCGTCCTCGGCCGCCTCGAGCGCATGAAGGAACTGGAACAGGTCGACTTCGATGACACGACCAAGGGGTTCACCAAGAAGGAACTCCTCATGAAGCGCCGCGAGCTCATCAAGCTCCACAAGTCGCTCGGTGGAATTCGTAACCTCACCAAGACTCCGAGCGCACTGTGGGTCGTCGACCCCAAGCGCGAACACCTCGCGATCAAGGAAGCTCAGAAGCTCGGCATCCCCGTTGTCGGAATCCTCGACACGAACGCCGACCCCGATGAGCTCGCGTACCCGATCCCGGGCAACGATGACGCGATTCGTTCCGTTGGACTGCTGACGCGCGTTATCGCCGACGCGGTTGCTGAAGGTCTCGTCGTTCGTCACGCCAAGCCCGCCGAGGGTGGAAACGTGTCAGCCGTTGAGCCGCTCGCTGAATGGGAGCGCGAACTCCTCGGAGACGTCGCAACCGACGCCGTAGCCGACGCACCGGAAGCCGAGAAGGCTCCCGCTGCGAAGAAGGCTCCAGCAGCAAAGAAGGCACCTGCTGCGAAGAAGCCAGCTGCGGCGAAAGCACCTGCTGCGGAGAAGGCACCCGCCGCGAAGAAGGCGCCAGCTGCAAAGAAGGCTCCCGCCAAGGCGAAGCCAGCTGCCGACGACGCACCCGCTGCGGACGCAGCCGAATAATCAACGACTTCATCACACGAAAGTAGAACAACATGGCTAACTTCTCACTCGACGATGTCAAGGTGCTCCGCGAGCGTCTTGGCACGGGAATGATCGACACCAAGAACGCGCTCGTAGAGGCCGATGGTGACATGGAAAAGGCTGTCGAAATCCTCCGACTCAAGGGAGCAAAGGGCAACGCGAAGCGTGCCGACCGCTCCACGAGCGAAGGACTCGTCGTCGCAAAGGAAACCGCTGGAGCGGTGTACCTAATTGAGCTCGCGTGCGAGACCGACTTCGTCGCGAAGAACGACAAGTTCATCGCACTGGCTGACAGTGTTGTGGATGCCATCGCAGGCGCTGGAGCTGACTCGGTTGAGTCTGCACTCGCCGTGTCTGTTGGCGGGAAGACGGTTGCTGACCTCATCTCCGACGACGCTGCCATCATCGGCGAAAAGGTCGAATTGCGACGAGTGTCCAAGGTCGCCGGCGACAATTTTGCCGTCTATATGCACCGCACGTCGAAGGACCTTCCGCCCCAGGTTGGCGTTGTTGTCGCCTACTCGGGTTCGGACGACGAGACAGCCCGAGCAATCGCTCAGCACATCTCGTTCGCTGACCCCCAGTACCTCGCCAAGGCGGATGTTCCGCAGGCTGAGGTTGACAACGAGCGTCGAATCGTCGAAGAGATCAGCCGCGGAGAGGGCAAGCCTGAAGCTGCACTCCCGAAGATTGTTGAAGGGCGCCTCGGCGGATTCTTCAAGCAGGTTGCGCTGCTCGAGCAGGATTATGCCCGCGACAACAAGCTCACTGTGCAGCAGGTTGTTGACCAGGCTGGACTGACCGTGACTGGTTTTGTCCGTTTCAAGGTCGGCGCCTAACTCATCGTTTCGAAGGGCGGCTCGCTACACGCGAGCCGCCCTTCGGCGTTTAATGCTCGAATCTCGGTACTCTGGGAGACGAAAGAGAGGCACCCATGACCACGCGCCGCGTACTACTCAAACTGTCCGGTGAAGCGTTTGGTGGAGGAACCCTCGGAGTCAACCCCGACATCGTGAGCGGCATCGCCCGCGAAATTGCCGAAGCTGCCAAGACAGTTGAGGTCGCGATCGTTGTGGGTGGAGGAAACTTCTTCCGCGGTGCTGAACTCAGCCAGCGTGGAATGGACCGCTCGCGGGCCGACTACATGGGAATGCTCGGAACCGTCATGAACGCACTCGCGCTTCAGGACTTTCTCGAGCAAGCCGGTCAACCCGTTCGAGTGCAGTCGGCAATCCAGATGACACAGGTTGCGGAGTCGTATATCCCCCTTCGCGCGATTCGCCACCTTGAAAAGGGGAGGGTCGTCATTTTCGGTGCCGGTGCCGGCCTGCCCTACTTCTCGACGGACACGGTCGCGGCTCAGCGTGCGCTCGAGATCGGTGCAACGGAAGTGCTCGTTGCCAAGAACGGTGTCGACGGCGTTTATGACGACGACCCGCGCACCAACCCGGCCGCAACCAGAATCGACGAAATCACGTATTCGGATGCATTGAAGCAGGGTCTCAAGGTGATCGACGCAACGGCCTTTGCGCTGTGCCGAGACAACAACCTGCCGATGCGAATCTTTGGAATGGAACCGGCCGGAAGCATCACGCGCGCAATCCTCGGGGAACGAATCGGAACGGTTGTGAGCAATTAGCCCACTCGTCCTGTCGCTCATTGCGGCGGGAGCGCTGGCCCACGCATCGTGGAACCTGTTGCTCAAGAGGGTTGGCTCGTCAACACCGACGTTGCTGTGGTGGGTTCACGTTATGGGGGCGGTTCTCATCGCCCCACTCGGGATCGCCACTCTCGTCGCCGCTGATTTTCGATGGCACTGGATTCTGCTCGCCGCGGTGTGTGGAGCGTTCGAGGTCGTGTATTTCCTTCTCCTTCAGCGCGGTTATCGAGACGGTGATGTTTCGCTCGTGTACCCACTTGCGCGGGGACCCGGCCCGACACGCTCGGGTGGCGGCTCAATCGTGATCCTCGGCGAACGGCCGTCGCTCGTCGCACTGATTGGTGTCGCTGTCATCGTCTCGGGTATCGCCGTCATTTCGACC
>WLES01000146.1 GCA_009704155.1 Actinomycetota bacterium
CAGTGCACCGATAGCGGCCATAGCTGTCAGCGATCCACTGTCGGCACCAGTCGATGCGAGCGAAGCCGACTCCGACATCACATCAGACAAGTAGCCCAACGTTCCATCGGCGCGAACAGTGATGTAGATCACTGCAGACACATCATCACCATCAGGGCTGGTTCCGTACACAGTAATCGTGTGCTCGCCGGGCTCGATGTCGTCAGGGAGCGATTCGCTGTAGCTGAACCAGCCGTATTGGTTAGCGAAATCTTCTGCGATTGTGACAGGGGCAGAACGCATTTCGCCGTACCATTCCGAATCTGGCTCCAGACCCCAACCGATGAAGTCCACGGTTGCTCCACCAACCTGTTCACCAACGGAGGCGTCCAACTCAAGCCCAATGTCGAGCGTGTTGGCTCCCGTGATGGTTCCTGAATACAACTGGTAGTCGGAATCATTGCCGTTACCTGCCTCAATTTCGAACCAGTAATCTCCGACAATCAGCGGAGTTCCTGAAATCGAACAGTTGTCCTCATCCAGGATGAGCCCTGGAGGCAATGTACCTTCACCGACACTGCAGGACACCGCGGGGAAGCCGATCACATCAATGTCATGGGTCATCGAAGTTCCTTGAACCATCGAGGGGAGTTCATCCGAATTGTCGATTGCGGGGTCGATTGGCTGCGGTGGCGTGAGGTGAAACTCACCCCACGTGTATCCGCTGCTATTTGCGGCACACACAGTGACCCAGAAGCTGCCATCGTCATCTGGCGTCCCCGTGATTGCTCCCGTTGCCGAGTTGAAGGACAGACCGTCGGGGAGGGTGGAATCGAGATAGTACGTGATTCCTGTTCCCGTGGCCGACACTCCGTCAGAGTATGGCGAACCAGTTAAGTAATTCGCAAGTTCTTCGTCACTCCAAACAGGCGCTGCCACGAGAGCGGCTGTTTGTGTGCCGCTCGAGGCAAAAACCTTTGCGGTGAGCGTGGATGAATCTGACCAAAGTGTGTCCGTACCACTCGCAGGGGGGATGTTGGCGCGTCCAAACTGCATCATGTTTGTGCCATCGAAGGCCGCCGTGTTCCCGGTTTCGTAACCACACGATCCAGTTACCTGGATGCCGTAGCCAACCCCACCTGCAGCATAAGCAGTGTCGTAGGTGTTGTTTGCAAGGAACCTGGCGGAGAAGAGGTCATCGTTCGACGTGCCACCGATGTAGATGTTTCCGTCAGAGTCCGCTTCCACGTATTCGAGATTCCACCAGCCGCTGTATTCACCGAATCCCGTGGCGAGAACCTCAGTAAACGACGGTGCCCCCTCACCGCTGTAGGCGGACGCTTCGCGAGCAGAAAGAGTCAGAATTGCAGGTACATCCTCGTCTTCAAAGGCGTAATATCCTCGTCCCGCGAAAACAATGTCTCCACCTCGCATCGTCATGTCCCAGACGCTACCGACCAGTTCTGTAAAGGATGCGATGTCCACGACTCCAGGCTCAGAATTCATTATCGAGAACGTCTCGTCGGGAGAGAGATCATTCGCGTCGTAAGCAAACAGTGTGTCCGATTCGTCACACTCGCCGAGGACAAAAACTCGACCCGTCACTGAATCGTAAGCAATGGCGCGTGTCCACGAGTAGTTGAAACAGTTCTCGCCGGATTCGTTGGTATTAAGGCTGTCATCGAAGAACTGGTAACCATTCCCAGAACCACCCGATGACGTGTCGATCGCCCCTGTGTTGTCGAGCGCGAGCAGCCACCCCTCTTCGTCGCCGTCATTATCGACGTAGGACTCTCCCGTAAGGATCCACCGCTCAACACCTTCAGCCAAGTAGTTGACTGCGTCATCAATAGACGATTCAATGGTCACCCCGTTGAGGTCACGGCCGAGGGTCGGATAGAAGACCGCCAAAGCGAGGTTTGCCGTTCCTTCAACGGCTTCACCCGCGTCGTTTCCCCAGTCAACCCCGAGTGTTGCCGATCCGGTGTTAGTGATTCGAAGCGCATATCCAGCGTCTTGCCACGACTCATAGGTGCTGTTGTCAGAAAGTGATCCAAAAATCACGAGGTCGCCGTTGTCGGCAATCTCGATGTCGTTCGCATCATCGAACGAAGCGAGGGTTGGGTCGAGAGAAAATCGTGCGGTTCCTGAAGTTCCGAACGATGTGCTGCGCACTCCGTTCACATACTTGGCAACAATCACGCTATCGACTGTGCCGTATTCCATTCCCGCCACGTAAACGGTAGAACCGCTGGCGACGGACGTCTGCCACCACGCTTCATCCCCAGTGAGGTTTACCTCGTTGTAGTCGATTCCACGGAGATAGGCGTCGCCAAAGTCTTGGTTGATCTGGCCGACAGTGCGACTGACAGCGAGAGCGGGGGAAGCCGCGAAGATCGAGAGCGTGAACGCCAGAATGGCCGCAATTGAAGAGACGAGTTTGTTGCGCATGGCAAACCTTTCAGCACTGGACACCAAAGGCTAACCAACGAGAAATGATGTGCGTGAACGTTGTCAACAGCCGCCGAGTCGGGCCCTTAGGCCAACGACTCTCGCCAGGCCTGGTGCAGTGTTGCGAATCGCCCGGTCCCCTTGAGCAAATCCGCTGTCGGGCCATCTTCGACAATCCGGCCATGGTCCATTACGAGAACTCGATCGGCGATGGCCACCGTCGAGAGTCGGTGGGCGATGATGATGGCGGTTCGATCAGCCAAGAGTGTCTTGAGTCCGTGCTGAATCAGTCGCTCGCTAGGGATGTCGAGCGACGCGGTCGCCTCATCGAGAATCAGCACTCTCGGATTTGCAATGAATGCTCGGCAGAACGACACCAACTGCCGCTGACCGGCTGAAAGTCGCCCTCCGCGCTTGTTGACGTCGGTGTCGTAGCCATCGGGCAGAGCCATGATGAAGTCGTGGGCGCCCACCGCGCGCGCTGCTGCGGCAACCTCGTCGTCCGTTGCATCGGTTTTGCCAAGGCGAATGTTGTCAGCGACGCTTCCCGAGAACAGATAAGCCTCCTGCGTGACGAGGGTCACCGCATGACGCAGTTCGGAATCCGCAATTTCTCGGAGGTTTACTCC
>WLES01000147.1 GCA_009704155.1 Actinomycetota bacterium
CACAGATTGCTGGAAGAGCTTGAGCCCGTCGTGTTGGAATTCCCGTCGCAACTCGTGTTCCGCGCACCGGACCCATCGCTTGTGCCACTTCGCGCAGGACGAACTGACGATGACATGTCGCCTGTTCGCCGCCGAACTCGCGGAAACCGCGCAGAGCGAAGCGAACGCGTTGAGAGAGTTCTTATTGAGCCCGAGCTCATCACTGAGCCACAGCGAGTCAGGGGTTCAACTCGTATTGAAGCAAAACGTCAGCGCCGCCGCGACTCACGCGACGTTGGACGCCGTCGCCCGGTTGTCACCGAAACTGAGTTCCTTGCTCGCCGCGAAAGCGTCGACCGCCAAATGGTTGTCCGCACCAAAGATGGTCGCATTCAAATCGGTGTACTCGAAGACAAGGTTTTGGTCGAGCACTACGTTGCGCGATCGTCGGAGTCGAGCATCATCGGAAACGTCTACATCGGAAAAGTTCAGAACGTCCTTCCGTCCATGGAAGCGGCTTTCGTCGACATCGGGCGCGGCCGGAACGCCGTTCTCTACTCGGGCGAAGTCGACTGGGATGCGTCGCTCGCCGAGGGCGACAAGAACGCACCGCGGAAGATCGAATCTGCGCTCAAGACTGGCGACCCCGTTCTCGTGCAGGTCACAAAGGACCCCGTCGGGCACAAGGGTGCTCGTTTGACAAGCCAGGTCAGCCTCCCCGGCCGTTATCTCGTCTACGTTCCGAGCGGTTCGATCAACGGAATATCGCGCAAGCTCCCCGAGTCTGAGCGAACTCGCCTCAAGAAGATTTTGTCGACCGTGCTTCCTGAAAGCGCCGGTGTAATTGTTCGCACCGCGGCCGAGGGAGCAACGGAAGAGCAGCTCACTCTTGATGTCGCGCGCCTCACCACGCAGTGGGACGCGATTCAGAAGAAGGCCGAGTCAGGCCAGGCGCCTCAGCTGTTGCACTCCGAACCCGATCTTCTCGTCAAGATCATTCGAGACGTGTTCAACGAAGACTTCCAAAGCATTGTCATTCAGGGTGACGACGCACGAGTTGTCATCACCGACTACCTCACCCAGGTCGCACCGGACTTGATCGAACGTGTCATCGTTCACGACAGCAAAGACGACCCGTTCGACACGTATCGAATCAACGAACAAATCGTCAAGGCGCTCGACCGGAAGGTGTGGCTCCCGTCGGGTGGCTCGCTCGTCATCGACCGAACAGAAGCGATGACCGTCATCGACGTCAACACGGGCAAGTTCATCGGCTCGGGCGGAAACCTCGAAGAAACGGTCACGAAGAACAACCTCGAGGCAGCCGAAGAGGTTGTCCGGCAGCTTCGACTCCGCGACATCGGTGGAATTGTCGTCGTTGACTTTATCGACATGGTCCTTGAATCCAACCGCGATCTAGTCCAGCGCCGCCTTATCGAATGCCTGTCGCGCGACCGAACCAAGCACCAGGTTGCTGAAATCACGAGCCTCGGGCTGATTCAGATGACTCGAAAGAAGCTCGGGCTTGGACTGCTCGAAACGTTCGGCGAAACCTGCGATATTTGCGCGGGGCGAGGCCTCATCGTGCACCACGAACCCGTCGCCAAGGCACGTTCCGAAGGTTCCAACAATGACCAGCCGTCAAGCGGTTCGGGGCGACGCACGCGTGCGAAGGCAACTCCGCAGAAGTCGACTCCGACCGCCAGTGCGGGGACTCACGAAATCACCGACAGCGCCAGAAACGCTCTCGCTGCAATCGCCGCATCGACCGTCAACCAGGATTCGTCTGAGACGGCGAAAAAGGCCACGACAAAGCCCGTTTCTGACCTTGATTCGCTCCTCAAGACAATCCCCGAGGCAGCTGGGCCAGAAGAGCGAAAGGCTCGACGATCTCGACGAGCGTCGAAACCGCTCACCGTAACACCAGACGAAAGCGGTGACCAGGCGTAATTTGCCTGAAAGCCCCAATTCGGCTATTCTTGACCGTTGGTGCGCGTTTCACACTGTGATGCGCACAAAGTTTTCGAAAGGACACCATCGTGGTTTACGCAATCGTGCGCGCCGGAGGTCGACAGGAAAAGGTTGAGGTCGGCACCATCCTCACGGTCGACCGCATCAAGGCAG
Source organism: Actinomycetota bacterium (assembly GCA_009704155.1). Lineage (GTDB taxonomy): Bacteria > Actinomycetota > Actinomycetes > Actinomycetales > Microbacteriaceae > MWH-TA3. Next base: position 2,104 of record WLES01000147.1, read on the forward strand.
ACGACAAGGGAACGATTTCACTCGCTCCCGTTCTGCTCGTCGACGGCGACAAGGTCGAATCAGACGCTGCGAAGCTCTCGAAGGTCACCGTCACGGCAGAGGTTATTGAAGACCTTCGCGGACCCAAGATCATCATCCACAAGTTCAAGAACAAGACCGGGTACCACAAGCGTCAGGGCTTCCGCCACGACCTCACCCGCGTCAAGGTCACCAGCATTAAGTAATCCGGGAAGGAACTGACATGGCACATAAAAAGGGAGCGTCCTCGTCGAAGAACGGGCGCGACTCGAACCCTCAGTACCTGGGTGTCAAGCGTTTCGGTGGCCAGGTTGTCAAGGCTGGAGAAATTCTCGTTCGCCAGCGCGGAACGCACTTCCACCCCGGTGCAGGAGTCGGACGCGGAGGCGATGACACACTCTTCGCTCTCGTCGCCGGTTCGGTGCAATTCGGGGCCAAGGGTGGCCGCAAGGTCATCAACATCGTCACCGCTTAGGGACAGATTTTGTTGGGCAGGCGGGCTTAGGCCCGCCTTGTCCTGTTTATGAGGGAAAGGAGGAACCGTGGTCTCGTTTATCGATGAAGTAACGGTTCACCTCCGCGCTGGTCACGGCGGTAACGGGTGTGTTTCCGTCCGTCGTGAAAAGTTCAAGCCTCTCGCCGGCCCTGACGGTGGCAACGGCGGCAACGGCGGCGACATCATTCTCGTCACCGACCCGCAGGTCACCACACTGCTCGACTACCACTACCGCCCTCACCGCTCCAGTGAAAACGGCGGATTCGGCATGGGAGACCACCGAAGCGGCCACAAGGGCGAAACCCTGATTCTTCCCGTTCCTGTCGGAACTGTCGTCAAGACGGTTGACGGCGAAGTGCTCGTCGACATGGACCAGCCAGACATGGAGTTCACGGTCGCCCCCGGCGGCCAGGGCGG
>WLES01000148.1 GCA_009704155.1 Actinomycetota bacterium
ACCAGCGAAGCAAGCCGCGCGTTGCGGTTCTTTTCTTGCGCGAGTTCTCTGGGAAGCCGGGGTGCCGCGCGATGTGTTGTACTCCGTTCAACTCAGCGAGAGAGAATTTGGCCAGCAACTCATCAGCGACCCGCGGGTGAATCAAGTCATTCTCACCGGCGGATTTGAAACAGCCCAACTGTTCCGACAGTTTCGACCTGACCTGCACTTACTCGCCGAAACGAGTGGCAAGAACGCCATTGTCATCACCGAGTCGGGCGACCTTGATTTGGCTGCGAAAGATCTCGCTCAGTCAGCATTTGGACACGCTGGTCAAAAGTGTTCGGCAGCGTCCATCGGCATCCTTGTCGGTGGAGTCGCAACGAGCGAGCGCTTCCACCGACAGCTGCTCGACGCAACGGAATCAATGGTTGTTGCCTGGCCAACAAACCCTGAATCGCGAATCGGTCCTGTCATAGAGCCAGCCAACGGCAAACTCCTCACCGCCCTGACAACACTCAACAAGGGCGAGAAATGGTTGCGCGAACCGCGTCAACTCGACGACACCGGACAGTTGTGGTCGCCCGGAATCCGAACCGGTGTTCGTCCAGGATCATCGACGCACTTGATTGAATTTTTCGGACCGCACCTCTCCCTCATGGCGGCCCGCAGCCTCGACCACGCCGTGGAGATTCAAAACCACGTCGATTACGGACTCACGGCCGGATTGCACTCCCTCAACGCAGACGAAGTTGCGTTCTGGCTCGATCGTGTTGCGGCAGGCAACGTATACATTAATCGCGGAATCACCGGGGCTATCGTTCGCCGTCAACCCTTCGGCGGATGGAAGAAGTCAGCAATTGGGCCGGGCACCAAAGCGGGCGGGCCCAACTATCTGTTCGGTCTGGGTCGCTGGAGCAAGTCGTCGAGCGAACCAACAACTGCGGTGCTGGACACAACCGTCAAAGACCTGTTGCTCATCGCCAAGGCACACGTTTCGACATCTGACTACGACGAGCTGTTCCGTTCAGCGTGCAATGACGAAGTCGCCATGGTGGAACATTTCGGACAATCGCACGATGAATCACAACTCGAAAGCGAACGCAACGTGCTTCGATACGTGCCGTCGGGATGTGTCCTGTATCTCGGTCCTGACGCCACACCGTTCGAGTGGTGGCGTTCACTCATTGCATGGGTTCGCACCCCCGGGAATGAATTGGGATACGCGGTCGACATTCCTGTGGGGCTCAACTCGACACTCGGACTTCACAACAAGACTCTCCTGCCGATTAATGAAGGCGATCTTCTCGCCGAAATCCAACACGGGCACGACCCCAGGGTTCGTGTGGTGGGCGCAACGGCGGAGTTCCACAACACACACGGTCGCGGTGATGTCACACTCGCGATGTACGACCAACCCGTCACTGAAGCTGGGCGAATTGAGTTGCTCCCGTACTTCAAGGAACAGGCAATCTCCATCACTGCACACCGATTCGGCAACCCCGTACCGTGGGTCACCGAGCTCGCAGTGTGACAAACGGACACACGTCAGTAGGCTCGTGAGGTGAACGACATCAACCCCGTCGGCTCTGACCGCCACATTGTTTGGCTCGATTGCGAGATGACCGGTCTGCGCATCAACGGTGACACGGCTGAGAAACCGGACGACGAGATCATCGAAATCGGAGTCATCATCACCGACGCATTCCTCAATCCGGTCGACAGTGGAATGACGGTCGTCATCAAACCGAGCGCAGCGGCGATCGAGCACATGAACTCGTTCGTGCGGTCGATGCACACGAGCAGTGGTCTCCTCGCTGCACTCTCAGGTGGCATGGCGTTAGCCGATGCCGAATCCGCGGTGCTCGACTACATCACACAGCACGTACCTCAACCAAAAACGGCACCGATCGCCGGCAACACGATCATGATGGACCGAGTCTTTATCTCGAAGTACATGCCGAAAGTCGACGAGCACCTCCACTACCGCTCAATCGATGTTTCGGCAATCAAGGAAATCACGATGAGGTGGTTCCCCGACGTGTTCTCGGCAATGCCGGTGAAGACGGGCAACCACCGAGCGCTCGCCGACGCAGTCGAATCGATTCGCGAACTCGAGTACTACCGAAACATCCTCTTCAGGATGGCACCGAAAACTCCAGAAGAGTTGAGCGCAGCGAGTGAAGACGCAACGAAGAAGTGGAGTTCGTACCTGTCGTAAGATAGAACAGTCGCGTTTCGGCGCGCATGGTGGCTATAGCTCAGTTGGCAGAGCGTCTGGTTGTGGTCCTGAAGGTCGCGGGTTCGAGCCCCGTTAGCCACCCCACACAACTCCCTCTATCTCAGTACGACAACCGTCGCCGTCGTAATCGGGTCGTTCTCGTCGATGTGTGTGGTCACGTCTCGTTCCCACGCCGCGAATAGGTGGCGCTGAGCAGGGCCGTCGCGTTTCTCAATGCGCGCCGAGCGCACGTCCTTGGATGCATCCACCCAGATCACGGTGTCAGCGAGTAATCGAGATTCGGGGGTACTGACCCCGCTCCCCTCGACAATGACGAAAGGGGTCGGAGCGACAATCAGTCTCTCCCCGGGTGCGTTGTGTTCCCAATCCCACGTCACCACACTGCCCGACCCACCGTTGCGAAGTGGGCGGATGACTTCCTCAATAACTCGATTTCGGCCATCGACGAGCCCGCCCCAGCCGGGGTAGACATCATCGAGGTGAACGACGGTTGCGTCCAATCGATTCGCCATTTCCTCGGACAGCGTAGTCTTGCCAACCCCGCTGTGCCCATCGATGAGAATGATGTGAGGAACCGAACTAGATGGCACTGTTCCACAGCCCTAGCGCAACGGTCGCGACGAGTGACAGGGCGGCACACGACACGGCGGCAGCGACGAGCAGCCAATCGCGCACCGAGAACGGTCGGTAGGAAAGCCACACTCGGTCGGGTTTCGAAAACCCTCGGACTTCCGCAATCTCACTCATGCGGATTGCGCGACGGATGGCAATCACGAAGGTCGTCACGACAAGGGATGAAAACGACA
>WLES01000149.1 GCA_009704155.1 Actinomycetota bacterium
CTCCGGCGGCGAAGCGGAAGTTTGGCTACTACTCGTTACCCGTTCTCATGGACGATTCTCTCGTTGCGCGCGTCGATCTCAAGGCTGACCGAAAAACACGAACGCTCATCGTCAGGAGCGCCCACTGGGAGGAGCAGCGCCCAACCGACGGAGTAGAGCGCTTGACGGCTGTTGTTCGGGACGCTGCCCATTGGCGCGGGTTAGAGAACATCGTGGTCGAAGACTGGGGCGACGCGTCCCGCGATCTACGCAGGGCGTTGGGTTAGAACTTTCCGCCAATTTCGAGAAGGCGACGGACGCGCTCAGCTATGGGCGGGTGCGTTGAGAACAAGCGGTCCATGAGCCCAGGTTTCATGGGGTCGGAAATCCACATGTGCGCCATCGTCGCTGATTGGCGTTGAAGCGGGCTCTTGTATTCGCCTAATTTATGGAGTGCGCTCGCCAAACCCTCAGGGTTGCGGGTGGTCATTGCACCGGTTGCGTCGGCCAGGTATTCGCGTTGACGCGAAATGCCGGCCTGGATGAGCGCTGAGATTAGCGGGGCTACGACGAGGGCGATTAGTCCGAAAACGAGAGACATGATGGCGAAGGCACCGGCGGCGTTGCTGTCTCTGCTTCCTCGACTGCCGTAAAACGACATCCTGAAAAGGATGTCCGTAATGAACCCGACGGCAACGACGAGTCCGAAAACGATCGTGCTCACGCGGATGTCGTAGTTCTTGACGTGACCCATCTCGTGTGCCATGACGCCCTCGAGTTCGGCGTCGGTCATGATGTCGAGCAGACCGGTGGTTGCGGCAACAACCGCGTGCTCGGGGTCGCGGCCAGACGCAAACGCATTGGGCGCTGGATCGGAGACAACATAGACCTTGGGCATGGGCATGCCGTTTGTGATTGACAGGTTTTCCACGATCCGCCACAGGCGCGGGTTGTCCTTCATTTCAATCTGGACGGCGCCCGACGTTGCAACCGCAATGGAGGCCGCGTTATAGAACTGGAACCACGCGTAGAGCCCAGCTCCGATCACCGTCGCAATCGTGATTCCCCATGACCCGCCGCCGTAAAAGTAGGCGATGAGCCATCCGAGTCCCGCGATGAGCGCGAGAAAAACAACGATGATGACGACGGTGTTCCGCTTGTTGGCGGCAATCGCACTGTACATCGGGGTTTAGAACTGAACCTTCGGCGGTTCTGCGATTGCTTCCGGGTTGTCAACCTCGAAGAAGTCGCGCTTGCCAAAACCGAGCTGGCGTGCCCAGAGGTTGTTGGGGAAGACAAGAATCATGGTGTTGAAGTCGCGAACGCCACCGTTGTAGAAGCGACGTGACGCCTGAATCTTGTTTTCCGTATCAACGAGTTCGGTCTGAAGCTGTTGGAAGTTCTCGCTCGCCTGCAGGTCGGGGTATGCCTCGGCGACCGCGAAGATCGACTTCAGTGCAGACTGCATAAACCCTTCAGCCGCCGCGGCTTCGGTCGGAGTGGTCGCGTTCGTCGTTGCGGCGCGTGCTGCGGTGACGTTCTCGAAAACTTCCTTCTCGTGCTTCGCGTAACCCTTGACCGCTTCGATCAGGTTGGGGATGAGGTCGGCACGGCGCTTGAGCTGAACGGTGATGTCGCTCCACGCCTCTTCAACGCGAACGTTGAGTGTGACAAGTCCGTTGTAGGTCGACCACAGGTAGAGGCCGACGAGGATTGATAATCCGGCAATGATAAGAAAAACGAGTTGTGTTGGGTCCATGGCTTAACTGTACGCCCGACGTCACCCAGTGAACGGGCGTGTTCCCCCACGGCGAAATTCACAGAATGGCACAGGCGAACCCGAGATTTCGTGTGCCCCAACAGGGATTCGAACCCTGACTGTGACGATTTTAAGTCGTCTGCCTCTGCCGGTTGGGCTATTGGGGCGGTGGAATTGTCAGAATACACAAGAGGCTCGGCCGCGTTGCGCCGAGCCGTCCCGTGGCGTTGCGCTACTTCTTTAAAGAGGGGCGCGACGCATACTCTTCGAAGTATGCACGCGGGGTTTCCCTTAGAGAAAGGGAAGCGGTGTCGCGGCCGACAACTAACTGGAGAATCCAGTCTCCAATGATCCGTAATTTGCGTTCCCACATGGGCATTGCAAGAGCGTGGTAGCCGCGGTGCATAACCCAGGCAACAAAACCTTTCACGGCGAATTTTCCAGACTGGAAGACGCCAACGCCCACGCCGAGCCCAGCTACTGCGCCCAGGTTCTTGTGGACGTAGTTTGTCGGGTTCTCGCCACGGAGAACCGCAACGATGTTCTTGGCCATGAGCTTGGCCTGACGCACAGCGTGCTGGGCGTTCGGGACGCACATCCCGCCAACTCCCCCGCCACTGAGATCGGGTACGGCCGAGTTGTCACCGGCTGCCCACGCTCCCTTGATCGGTTTGCCGTTGTCGTCGATGATTTGAAGAGTGGGGGAGGATCGAATTCGACCCCGTTCTTCGATGGGAAAATCTGTTCCACGAACGACGGGGTTCGCCATGACTCCGGCGGTCCACACGATGAGGTCCGATTCGAATTTCAGGCCAGACGACAGTTCAATCACGCCGCCCACTGCTGATTTCAGTTGGGTGTCAAGGTGAACGGTTGCACCGCGCTCTTCGAGGTTTTTGATTACCCACTGCGACGTTTCGAGCGAGACCTCCGGCATGATTCGACCCATCGCTTCGACGAGGTGAAACTGGGTGTCGGCAACGGTGAGTTCCGGGTAGTCCTTGAGGAGGCCCGATGCGAGCGAACGAAGTTCGGCGAATGTTTCGATCCCGCCGAAGCCTCCACCAACCACTGTCACGGTCAGCAAACGTGCGCGCTCTTTCCCGGCCGGAAGGTTCGCTGCCTTTGAGAAGTTGTCAATCAAACGGTCGCGAACCGCAATCGCTTCCTCAATCGACTTCATACCGATTGCGTTGTCAGCAACGCCCGGGATGGGGAACGTGCGCGAGACCGCGCCTGCCGACATGACGATGTGGTCGTACTTGATCGCGTAGGGCTTACCCGTAGA
>WLES01000015.1 GCA_009704155.1 Actinomycetota bacterium
CGCGAAGGCCCTCGTCGTCGGAATCGATTCCGACCGATGCTTCCCACTGGAACAACAAATTGCCCTCGCAGAGCACTTGCCTAACCACATCGGGGGTAGGGATGCCTTCGTCATGTCGTCACCGTTCGGTCACGACGCATTCCTCATTGACGACGAAACGACCGGCTCGTTACTTCGAAAGCTTCTCGACGCGTAGAGCGCGAATCGTCGCAATTGCGGCGACCACGAGAACCGCAACCTCGACGGCGTTGCGCAACGTGATGAGCATGAGCGGCGAATACTGAAGGTCAACGAAATCAAAGTACGCATAAGGGTAAAGAACGTGCGTGAGAACGGCGATGATGCCGATTCCGAACAACAAAGTCGGTGACCACCGCGGGTGAAACCAGATGACGAGAACCGCGACCGCTACGCCGTACCACGACACAAATTGCGGCGAACCAACCTTGTTCACAACGACGAGCATTGAGACGAGCAGCGTGATGGTTGCGGCAAAAGGGAACCCAGCTGGGCGGTCTTTCACTCGAACAGTTAATCGCAGCACGGCGAGCGCAACGATTCCCAGGGCGATGGCTGCGATGGCCGTTATCAACGTCGACACCTCGGCAGTCCCAGGGCCAACGACTTCGAACGTGAAGATTTCAGGAGTGAAGATAACCCGAGACACACCACCCGCCCACGCGTCCCACAACCACGGCGTTGCGGCGACAGCCTCAATCTGAATCCCGCGACCCTGCTGGCTTCCGAGGAAGCTCAACACATGTGCCGGGTCTCCCAGCGCGACACCGACGCCGCCAATGAGAACAGCAGAAACGAAGGCCCAGCGGGCCACAGTGCTCCCTCGATTGGTGAGAAGCGCGGAAAGGCCCAACACGATTGGCCACACCTTGATCCAGGTTGCTATCGCAATGACGACACCGGCAACTCGCGGACTCCGCTCAACAAGGGCAATGGCGGCAATCGCCAGTGCCACCGTCACCACGTCGATTCGACCGAGGGCGATCGGGCCGAGCACTGCGAGAAAAAGCAACCATGCAAACGCTGCCGCGATGCTTCGACGGGCGAGAACCCACCACGCAATACCGTCCACGGCAATGCACAAGCCAAACCACAGGTTCAATCCGTATGCACCGATTGTCATGGGAATCAGTGCGAGGTATGGATACACGCCGTCCGTGGTCAGTCCCGGCCACAACCCCGACGTCATCGCCTCAGCTATCCACAACGGATAGGTGTAGGTGATATCTCCGAGTGGCTGATTGGGAGCACGAAGATTCTCGGTAATCAACACAAGGTGAACAACGACAAAAAAGATTGCGCCGATCCACCACAGCGCCCGCGTCGACACGACCGGGCTAGCCGTTTCTGGATTGGAGGCGCGCACATCGCAAGCCTAAACGCCGTCACGAATCTAAACTGAGGTCATGACCGTCCCAGCTCTGTTCCAACCACTCACAATTCGCTCAGTGACCTTCCGTAACCGCATTTGGCTTTCTCCCCTGTGCGAATATTCAGCAGGACGCGACGGCGTGCCAACGGATTGGCACCTCGTTCACCTTGGTTCTGTCGCAATCGGTCGCGCAGGTTTGGTCATGGCGGAAGCGACGGGCATCAACGATGTCGCCCGCATTTCACCGCACGACGTTGGAATTTGGACAGACGCTCAGGAAGCAGGCTGGAAGCGCGTAACCGACTTTATCCACTCCCAAGGCGTCGTCGCTGGAATCCAGTTGGCGCACGCCGGTCGTAAAGCCTCGACCGCTCCGGGCTGGGGCGCCGACTACGAGGATTCAGCGAACGCAGAGCAGGGTGGTTGGGAGACTGTCGGACCATCGAGTCTCGCCTTCGGAAATTACAACCCGCCCGTTGCACTCGACATCGCGGGGATCGACCAGACGGTGGCGGATTGGGCCGCGGCGGCTCAGCGTGCACTGCGCGCAGGCTTCGACGTTCTTGAAGTTCATGCCGCTCACGGCTATCTGCTCCACCAGTTCCTCTCACCCATCGCCAATGACCGCACCGATGACTACGGTGGGTCTCTGGAAAATCGCGCACGACTTTTGCTGCGCATCATCCGCGCTGTCCGCGAAGTTGCCGGCGACGACGTTCCCCTCTTTCTCCGCGTCAGCGCAACCGACTGGACTCCAGAGGGTCTCCAACCCGAAGAGGTCGAACACGTCGCTGCATGGGCTCACGAAGCAGGCGCTGACCTCATCGATACATCGACCGGTGGAATCCAATCAGGGATTCCCATTCCCACCGGTCCCGGTTACCAAGTCACTTTTGCCACGGGTATCAAGCGCACCGCTGAAGTTCCCGTCAACGCGGTCGGGCTCATCACCGATCCGCACCAAGCAAATGAGATCGTTGAAACCGGTCAGGCTGACGCCGTCATGCTCGGTCGAGAAATGATGCGCGACCCGCACTTCGCCTTACGCGCATCCACCGCGCTCGGGTACAAACTGCCCTACTGGCCTGAGCAGTACGAGCGCGCGCAACCCTAAGCGCCGAACGAGACTTCGTCGAGGCGTGGTGGATCAGCGCCCTCGCGCTGCACGGTGATTGCCGCGCACTGAAGAGATTCGGCGACGATTGACGCGATTGCGGCTGACCTCAGAGCGTGCAGAGCTCCACGCTTGGATACATCGAGCATTTCGCGATGAAACAGCGAGGCGATGAGCCCTGCCATGAACGAGTCCCCAGCACCGATCGTGTCAGACACCGTCACGGCGGGTGCGATGAATTCGGAGACATCGTTGTCGCTCGTCACAACAGTGGCGCCGTAACCACCAGCGGTGACGACTACGAGCGCAGGGCCCAAACGCGACCACACGGTAGCCGTTTCGACGGGAGTCCGATCGGGGTACAGCCACTCAAGATCTTCGTCTGACGCCTTGACGACATCGGCCAGTGCAACGTACTGCTCGACGAGCTTCGCCGCTTCCGCGCGATCACCCATGAGGGACGGACGAGAATTCGGGTCAAACGTGACGAGACACGTGTCACGCAAACGGCGGACTGCCTCGAGGACACGAACTCCACCCGGTGCCATGACAGCACCGATTGAGCCTGTGTGGACTGCGCGCGGAACGAAATCGATGTCGTCCGTCCAGTCCCAATCGAAGTCGAAAAGGTAGTGGGCTGCGCCGTCACTACCAATTGTCGCGGTCGCGGTGGACGTCTTGGTTGCGCGACGCGAGCCACTGGTGAGTGTTACTCCCGAGTTGCTTGTGTGCTCAACAATCAGGGCACCGAGCTCGTCATCGGCGAATCTCGTTGACAGCGCGGCCGAAACGCCGAGCCTCGACACTCCGACTGCGACGTTCATCGGTGAACCTCCGGGGTGCGCGCCTTCCGAACCATTGCGTCGGACGATGTCGATGCACGCCTCTCCAATCGCGAGAACTACGGGCGCGTCCGAGTTTGTCATGCCCCAACTTTAGCGGCGACGGGTGGCGTCTTGGACTTCGCCAATGAGCTCTTCGATGATGTCCTCAAGGAACAAAAGGCCTTCCGTCTCGCCGCTCGCATCGAACACGCGCGCGATGTGAGCACCGGTTTTACGCAATTGCGCCAGGGCGTCTTCGAGGTCGAGCCCGCGATACAGCGATGTCAATTGGCGGACACGCTTGGCAGGGATGGGCTCGTCGTCGTCTCGATCGATGATGTCCTTGAGGTGGATGTACCCCGTCGGTTCACCTGCCTCGTCGATCAACACGTATCGGCTGAAACCTCGTTGTGCGACTTCGCGTTCGACGTCGAGAGGCGTTGAACCCTCAGGCAGGGTCACAATGTCGGCAAGGGGAACCGTGATGTCGGACACCTTCTTCGAGGTGAATTCGATTGTTGCGCTGACAGCGCCAGCGCGGTCATCGAACTTTCCCTCTTTTTGGGATTGTTCAACGATGGTGGCCATCTCATCGAGAGTGAATACCGACTGTGCTTCGTCTTTGGGTTCGAAGCCACTCCATCGCACCAGAATGTTGGCCATCCAGTTGAGTGCGAAGATGACGGGCTTGAACGCGAACGCAACGGCGGCAAGCGGCGGCGCAAGAATCAGCACAGCGCGGTCAGGCACCGAGAACGCAAGGTTCTTCGGCACCATTTCCCCAACCACCACGTGCAAAACGGTGACGATCAGAATCGTGAGCACGAGCGCGATAGCCGAAATTGCCTCATACGAGAGCGGCAGTCCGTGAAGGAGATCGTCAAACAAATGGTGGATGGCCGGTTCTGACACACCGAGAATGAGAAGCGAACACACGGTGATACCGAGTTGTGATGTCGCGAGCATGAGGCTCGCCCGTTCCATTGCCTTCAGGGCAACACCAGCCGCCCACGAACCGGCCTGGGCCTTTGGTTCGATTTGGCTGCGTCGCGCTGCGACGACGGCAAACTCAGCGCCAACGAAGAACGCGTTGACGGCAAGGAGCACCCACAGCCAGATGATTCCGGACAAATCAGTCATCGTTCACCTCACGAGGAGTAAACCGAACGCGATCAATGCGTCGCCCGTCCATTCGTTCAACGATGAAGACACCCGTGTCGGTTTCGAGGGTTTGGCCGACGTCAGGGATGGTTCCCCACTCCGAGAGCAAGTACCCACCGACGGTTTCCCAGGGACCCTCCTCGGGGACATCAATCCCGGCCTGTTCGCTCAACTCGTCTGGGCGGAGCCCAGCGGGGAATGTCACATAACCGTTCGCGCGAACAATACCCGCGCGCGTCCGATCGTGTTCGTCGCTGACTTCACCGATAAGTTCCTCGATCAGGTCTTCGAGGGTCGCAATCCCGGCTGTCCCGCCGTACTCGTCGACGACAATCGACATTTGGTATCCGCGCGTGCGGAGCTCGCCGAGAAGCGTATCGAGTTGCATGGTTTCCGGGACGCGAAGTGCCTCGCCGAGAAGGGCGCCCGCCGGCACGTCGGCACGGCGGTCGCGCGGCACGGCGACAGCCTGCTTGATGTGGACAAGACCGACGATGTCGTCAGCGTCCTCATCGATGACGGGAAAGCGAGAGAAGCCCGTCTTGCGGGCAAGAGCGATGATGTCGGCCGCGGTGTCCCCCACTTTGACGGTCGCAACTCGCGTGCGCGGAGTCATGATGTCTTGAGCCTGGTGTTGCGAGAACGATAGAGCTTTTCCGAGAAGTGTCGCAGTGTCTTCCTCTAGACCGCCGTGCATCGACGAGTGTCGGACGGCAGAAGCGAGCTCCTCGGCGGTTCTCGCCGACGACAACTCCTCCTTGGGCTCGACGCCAAACATTCGGACAATTCCGTTTGACGCGGCGACGAGCATCCAAATGAATGGAGAGAACACCCACGTGAACGCCAACTGGAACGGGGCAACAAACTTAACAACGCGCCGCGGAGCCGAGAGCGCCAAGTTCTTGGGGTATAGCTCGCCAATAATCATCGACAACACAGTTGCCAGGGTGATTGCTGTCACCGCGGCGACAATGTCAGCCGACCCCTCCGAAAGCCCCCACGACTGGAGAGTTGGCGACAGCAGCGCTGACACAGCCGGCTCCATCGTCCAGCCCGTGAGAAGTGTGGTGAGTGTAATTCCCAACTGTGCAGCGGAGAGATGAGTCGACGTGCGGGTGAGTGCTTTGATCGCTGGAGTGAAACCCGATTCGCCTGCTGTTCGACGGGCCTCAAGATCGCTTCGATCGAGAGTGACAAGCGCGAACTCGGACGCAACAAAGAATCCTGTGCCGATTGTGAGAAGGACTCCGACACCAATCATCAACCATTCAGTCACGTCAACTCACCTGAATTCAGCGTGAGACGTGACCACTGTTTATGGTGACCGTCCATTGCCCAAGTATACGAGTCACGCCACGACAACACAGGGTTGCGCCCCACCGCAATGAGGTGGGTAGGCTGGACTGTGGTGGTTGCCAAACCACGATTCATTCCACGCAATGAGGTGACAACAAGCAGTGTCGAACGACGGTTCTACTGACTCGACTACATCCGGCGACTTCGGAGCCAACGACTGGCTCGTTGAGGAAATGTACGAAGCGTGGGTGAAAGACCCCACCTCAGTTGAAGCGTCGTGGATTCCGACCCTGCAGGCCTACGCAGCGAAAGCTGGCAACACCACCGCGCCCGCTGCCACCGCACAGGAAGCCGCTGCACCCACCGCGGCCGCACCTGTCGCCGCACGCGTCGAACCAACGGATAACTCAACCGGCGCGATTGATTCGATTCCGTCCACGTCGCGAACGACATCGACAGGTCCAACAAACACGCCAATTCCGGCGCAAGCACCAGAGGCAACAAAGCCTTCGGACGCGACCGACGAAGCCGTTGTCTCGCCGCTCAAAGGTATGGCGAAAGCACTTGCATCGAACATGGACGCGTCGCTCACCGTTCCCACTGCGACGAGCGTGCGCACCGTCCCCGCGAAATTGATGATTGATAACCGCATCGTCATCAACAATCACTTGCGCCGCACCCGCGGTGGAAAAGTGTCGTTCACGCACATGATCGGTTGGGCGATGGTTCGCGCCCTCAAGTCGTTCCCCTCGCAAAACGTGTTTTACGACGAGCCAGACGGAACACCATCGCTTGTCGTCCCTGCACACATCAACCTCGGATTAGCCATTGACGTTCCGAAACCGGATGGCACACGAGCCCTTCTCGTTCCCGGCATCAAAAAAGCTGAACAGATGACGTTCGCCGATTTCCTTGCAGCCTACGAAGATGTCGTCTCTCGCGCGAGAGCTAACAAACTCACCGCCGAGGACTTCCAGGGAAACACCGTTTCGCTCACCAACCCTGGTGGAATCGGAACCGTCCACTCCGTTCCTCGCTTGATGCGCGGACAGGGCTGCATCGTTGGCGCTGGCGCGCTCGACTACCCTGCTGAGTTTCAAGGCACGTCCGAGAAAGTGCTGTTCGATCTCGGCATCTCAAAGACGATTACGCTCACGTCGACCTACGACCACCGGGTCATCCAGGGCGCTGGTTCCGGGGAGTTCCTCAAGATCGTGCACGAACTGCTCATCGGAGAAAACGACTTCTACGAAGACCTTTTTGCAGCTCTGCGAATTCCCTACGCGCCAATTCGCTGGGCACAAGACATCAACGTTAACGATGCAGACAACATCAACAAGACAGCCCGAGTCCAGCAGCTCGTCGACGCGTTCCGTGTCCGCGGGCACCGGATGGCCGATATCGATCCGCTCGAATACCGCCAACGCAGCCACCCCGACCTCGAAATCGAGAGCCACGGTCTGACGTTCTGGGATCTCGACCGCGAATTCGTTGTCGGTGGACTCGCCGGTCGTCGAACAATGCTTCTCCGCGAAGTGCTCGGGCTCTTGCGCGACTCCTACTGCCGAACGGTCGGTGTGGAATACACACACCTTCAAGACCCTGAACAACGCGCGTGGTTTCAGGAACAGCTCGAACAGCCTTACGAGAAGCCCACTCACGATGAGCAAATGCGAATTCTTGACAAGCTCAACCAAGCCGAGGCATTTGAGACCTTCCTCCAGACCAAATATGTGGGGCAGAAGCGCTTCTCGCTCGAGGGCTCAGAATCGATGATTGCCCTCCTCGACGAGATCATTCAGGACGCCGCCGACTACGAACTCGATGAGGTCGACATCGGAATGGCCCACCGCGGCCGACTCAACGTTCTTGCCAACATCGCAGGCAAAACATACGGACAGATTTTCCGAGAGTTTGAGGGAACCACCGACACGTCAACGGTGCAGGGCTCCGGAGACGTCAAGTACCATCTCGGCACGAAGGGGACCTTCGTCACTGCCGATGGTCAGTCAATCCCGGTGTACCTCGCCGCGAACCCGTCCCACCTCGAAGCGGTCAACGGTGTTCTCGAAGGAATCGTTCGCGCAAAGCAAGACTTCAAGCCGATTGCATCCTTCACTGTCCTCCCCATCCTTGTTCACGGAGATGCCGCAATGGCTGGCCAGGGTGTCGTCATCGAGACGCTTCAGATGAGCCAACTGCGCGGTTACCGCACCGGCGGAACCATCCACGTTGTCGTCAACAATCAGGTTGGCTTCACAACACTCCCGCGCGATTCACGAACCTCGCTGTACTCCACCGACGTCGCCAAGTCGGTTCAAGCGCCCATCTTCCACGTCAACGGCGATGACCCCGAAGCTGTTGTTCGCGTTGCAAAACTGGCTGTTCGTTACCGCCAGACTTTCAAGCACGACGTCGTGATCGACCTCGTCAGTTATCGCCGCCGCGGACACAACGAGGGCGACGACCCGTCAATGACTCAACCCCTCATGTACAACCTCATCGAAGCGAAGCGTTCGGTTCGAACCCTTTACGCTGAGGCTCTCGTCGGTCGTGGCGATATCACACAGGCTGAATATGACCAGGTGCAGCAAAAATTCCTTTCGCTCCTCGAGAATGCCTTCGCTGACACCCACGAATCGGCCGTTGACACCTCGGTGATCCCCGACATCACGGCGGCACCAGCGCTGCAGGTTCAGCGTCACCCAGAGACAACGGGTGTCGACGTCTCCGTTGTGCACCGAATCGGTGACGCGCACGGCAACCCCCCAGCTGGCTTCAGTGTTCACCCCAAACTCGAGCAACTCCTTGCGAAGCGCGTCGACATGAGTCGCAACGGCGACATCGACTGGGGTTTTGGCGAAATTCTCGCCCTCGGTTCGCTCCTCCTCGAAGGCACAAAGGTTCGATTTGCCGGCCAGGACGCGCGACGCGGAACATTCGTTCAGCGCCACTCCGTGTTCCACGACCGCATCAACGGTCAAGAGTGGTTGCCGCTGCTCAACCTCTCTGAGAATCAAGCGCGATTTTGGATCTACGACTCACTCCTGTCCGAATACGCCGCGATGGCGTTCGAGTACGGATATTCCGTTGGCAACCCAGACGCACTCGTGGTCTGGGAAGCGCAGTTCGGCGATTTCGCCAACGGCGCCCAAACCGTCATCGACGAGTTCATCTCATCGTCAGAGCAAAAGTGGGGGCAAAACTCAGGACTAGTGTTGCTTCTGCCTCACGGGTACGAGGGTCAAGGCCCCGACCACTCGTCTGCCCGAATCGAACGCTTCCTCCAGTTGGCTGCAGAGGGAAACATGACTATTGCGAGGCCGTCAACTCCAGCCTCGTACTTCCACCTCCTTCGGCGCCAGGCGTACTCACAACCCAAGCGCCCACTGGTGGTTTTCACCCCAAAGGCAATGCTTCGACTTCGCGGCGCTTCCAGCTCCGTCGACGACTTCACCAACGGCGCTTTCCGACCGATCATCGGTGACTCCGCCGTAAAGGGCACGACTCGCCGAATTCTCCTTCACTCGGGAAAAATCCATTACGACCTCATCGCCGAACGCGACAAGCGTGACGCCATCGGAATCGCTCTCGTGCGGATGGAACAGTTCTACCCGTTCCCGGAGAACGACCTTCGTGACGCCATCGCTCAGCACCCTGGCGCAGAACTCGTCTGGATTCAAGACGAACCCGAGAACCAGGGAGCATGGCCGTTCATCGCACTGGAGCTTCGCCGCCTCGGAGTCGATGTTCGCGTCATTAGTCGACACGCATCAGCATCACCGGCAGTCGGATCCTCGAAGCGCTCTGCAGAGGAGCACGCGAGCATCATGGACGATGCGTTCGCCGAACTCTAAGGGTTTGACTTCAGCGAGTTGAGGATCTCGTCGCACATGCCGGCGGGGGGAGCCTCAAAGCACGCGGTTTTCACTCGCTCGGTGAGCGTTGACACAATGTCGAGTTCCTGTGCACACGACTCGCACGATGCGCAATGGTCGATGACATCGACCGTTTCCGTCGTCCGAAGGTGCCCGTCAACAAGTGCTTCGATTCTGCCGAAAGCCGAAGCGCAACCGCAATCGCGATTCGTGTCCATTAGATTTCTCGCTCTTTCTCTCGTTGTTCAGTAATCATGCTACGCAAGCGGGCGCGGCCGCGGTGAACCCGGGTCAGCACTGTTGCTGCGGGAATCGACAATAGTTCTGCTGCTTCGTCAGTTCGCATGCCGTCCAATACGACCGCTTTGGTCGCAGCGCGGAACGGATCGGGCAGAAGGTCAAACATGGCGCGAAGCTCTTCCTCGCGAATCCGTTCGATCGCCATCTTTTCAGCGCTCGGCGTGCGGAACCCTGCGTTGTCCAGGAGTAGCGCTAGGTCCGGGGTTGTCACCAATCGGTTTTCGCGAGTCCACTCTTGGCGGCGAAGGTTGAAACACGTGTTGGTGACAATCTTCTTGAACCACGC
>WLES01000150.1 GCA_009704155.1 Actinomycetota bacterium
CCTGCTGACGATTGGCGTTCAGCGCGGTTGAAGTCAGAATTCTTGTTCGACACCATTTCGATGAGTTGTTCTTCGCTCATCGTGGCGGCAAGCGCTCTGAGGGACGCGGGATAACCAGCGATTTCGCTGTACTTCTCGGCCGGCACAATGCTGTGAACCACCGTGTCGTCGTATACGTGAACGAGCTGTATTGATTGTCCGCCGTCGACGGCACTGAGAAGTGTTTCTTTGTCCATCCCCATGTCCACGGTGTAACAGGTTGCGCTAGCCACAGCGACGGGGATTCCCTCGAAAAGCCCGAACGTTGAGTAGTGGAGGTGGCCGCCGAGAATCGAGCGGACGTCCGTTCCGCGCACAGCCTCGGCGAGCCTGTCTTGATTGTTGAGTTCGATCATGCGCACGAGGTCGTTGTGTGAGCGAACGGGTGGGTGGTGGAGGGCTAGAACCGTGCCGTGCTTCGCGGGAGTCGCAAGTTGTTCAGACAGCCATGCGATCTGGGAGTCGTCGAGGTCACCGTGGTGGTAGCCCGGAACGGACGAATCGAGCGCGATGATTCGAAGACCTTTGACGTCGAAGACACGGTCTCGCGGGGAGCCATCCGATTCTTCGCCGAAAAGAACCTGCTCGAACGGCTCGCGCTCATCGTGGTTTCCCATGACCCAGATCAGCGTTGCGCCGAGCTTCTTCGCCACGGGTTCGACCGCATCCCGGATCCATTCGTACGCTTCAACCTCGGCGACATCGGCGAGATCGCCGGTGAACACGAGTGCATCGATCTTTTGCTCGCTGCCCGTCAACCGATCGAGCACCGACGCGAGGTTTTTCTTGACGTCAACAGCTGAAAACAGCTTTCGTTGACCGCCGAGAAGATGCGTGTCAGAGATGTGGGCGATGACGTGTGACGCCCGAGGCTCGGTAATGCTCATTCACGCAGACTATCTTCCCCTGGTGTTTTCGGGCAGTAGCGATAGAAATAATTAAAACAATGTTGTATTCTTTTAACGAAGTTATTCAACCCTATTTATTTTTAGGAGACCAACCACTATGAACCGTTCAACGCTTCGCTCAATCGCAGGGGCAACTCTCGCGCTCTCTGGGGCGGCACTACTCGGACTCGGGGCAACCGTCGCACACGCTGCCGCAACTCTCCCTGCCGACAACAACCTCTACGCAATCGGCTGTGCCGACACCAATGATTTCCAACTTTACGAAGTCTCATCAACGGGAGAGCTCACCGCCATTGGCGACGGTTCCGGCAGTGACGACTTCTACGACTGCGTGCCGCAGGCCGCATGGGACTGGTCAACAGGACTCGCGTATTTCTCGTGGGACGGAGACCTTTATTCGATGGATGTGGCGACTGGTGACTCAACGCTCGTTGCCGCGCTGACGGGAGATTTTGCGGAAACCACGGTCAACATAGCGATTGGACGAAATGGCGAAAGTTACGCAATTGACGACTGCAAAATTGCAACAATCAACCTCACCAATGGGGCGACTCAGTACCTGTCCGGATACGAAACGAACTGCGACGGTGGGTTCTATTACTTTGATCCATTCGCATACAACGCAACCAACGACACCTACTACACCATCAACGTTGACAACACCGAGGACGATACGCCACCTATTGACAACATGATTTACCCCGTGAACACGTCCACAGGGGTCGTTTTCGGAACGACAGGCTCAGTTTTGACCGGCGCAAACTTCACGCTGGACGACGACCTCATAGACTCATACCGAACGATGTCGTTCGACAGTAATGGAGTCGGATGGCTGATCTGGGACAACGGAACGCTGGGCGCTTTGTACAGCGTCGATGTCGCAACAGGCAACCTGACCTCCGAAGGAGTGGTTGCGGACGGTGGCACCTACAAGCAAATTCAATCGACGTTCTTGAAGTCCCCAACACCCCCTGCACTTGCAGACACCGGCATCGACACCAGTGGTCTGGGGACTTTGGCTGGATTCGGCGCGGTTCTCATGGTTGGGTCAGCCCTGCTGTTCGCTCTGCGGCGTCGTGCACTCAACGTGTAAAAACACCTGACTGTGACGGGTCCGGCGCGAAGGCGTCGGGCCCGTCACTGTTTTTTTCCTGCCGTGTAAAGTAAATAATATGACGGATGAAATAAATTCTCCGCGGAAAGCGACCCGGCGTCCGGGACGGCCTTCAAAAAATGATGTCGATATTCCCATTCGCCGACTACTCATTGAGAAAACAATCGAATTGATTGCATCACACGGGGCGACGGACGTTACGGCGCGTGAAGTGTGCGACGCGGTCGGTGTCACGTTCGCATCGGTCAACTACAACTTCGGATCGTGGAACGGACTGATCGCTGAGGCGGGAGCGACCGTGTACTCCGATTATGTGGACGGATTGTGGACGGCAGTGCAATCAGCGCCCCTGATTCCGGAAGCACGGCTTGTCGCCTACATCAGGGCTCAAATCGAGTGGGCCACCAACAACTCGGGCTGGGGCGCCGTGTTCAACTATCCGTTTTCGGCACGGACGGCCACGACGATGATGCAAGACAGGTTCGGATTGACGAACAACCTTAAGTTTCAACTCAATCACGCGAGACTGACCCGTTTAACAATCGACGTTCGAGACGGTGATGTCTCACCCTTCGACTTTGACGAGACGAATTACCCGCACGATGAATTACTTTCCGACAGACTTGGCCTGGCCCGTGCAACACTGACGGGCTGGTCAGTCCTGGGAATGATGGTCTGGCTGTCGCGCGGACCTACCCTCGAAACACAGATTCCCGACATCAAAAAGCGTCAAGATGCGATCGTCACCTTTGCGATGGCGCAGATCATTGACGCAATCAAGTCAGACTCTGCGCCATAAGTCACCGAGATCTTTCGCCCGGCCGCCGAGCTGGAGTTCACCCAATGTGGTCACGACATCATTGACGGACAAGCCTGAGCGATGGGCGATGGATTCGGCGGATGTGGGTTTCGAGCTCAGCGCATCAAACACTCGCGTGACCGAGTCCCCCTCCTGACAGTCGA
>WLES01000151.1 GCA_009704155.1 Actinomycetota bacterium
CCAGACACGACATGCGTGCGCGCCGAGCTGACAAAGTTCACGGGTACCCCGCGAACCCCCCACCCGACGGGTTCCATCGATTGCGTCATTGGTCGGGGAATGAAGCGGGCAACGTCTCGAACCGAATCGGGCAAATCGACGGTTTTGGGCGGGCTCGATCCTTCGCATCGCCCATTGACGACCTTCGGGCACTGCATCGTACCGCCGCCAGAGTTGCCGCCAGGGGTTTGACCGTCCACCCACACATCGACGCCGGACCCGTCACTGCTTCCTCCTTCACGGCAAATGCCAGCGTTGATTTGAGTAGCCGTGCACGAGAGAGCCATTGTCGCGCCAGCATTCCCGAGGGACAGGCAGAGGGAAATCACGCCAACGATTACTCTGCGCACCACGCCGTGTCCTCCATCATCTCGACGCCGTCCACGACGAATCGATCACCTCGTGCAACAACAAAAATCGTCAGCCGGTGGATTTCCGGCTCAACGGGGAGCGCGGTTCCGTCCTCATCCACCACGGTTAGTCCGGTCGTTGACGTGCACACCGCGACCACTGCTTCGCTCACGCGACTGACTCCCGAAAGCGCTGTGACCTCGAGCTTGGTAACTGTCGGTACGCCAGCCGGAGCCACCCCCAATTCCCTCACGGCCTCAAATCCCGCGAGTTCCTCAACGCGCCACTCCACGGAGACAACGTCGTCGATTGCACTCGTGTCGACTCCGCCCGTTGCGGAAATCGCGGCGGAGACCTCGAGGTATTCGCGCACAGCGACCACGGCGAGTTCGACGGCACCGTCCTGCGGAACAGTCTCGACGGCGCGTGGCGCAGGTGCATCGCTAGGGATAGGGGGTGAGCCCCCGACCGGTAGACAACCAGTAAGCGTCAGCACGACCGAGGCAAGCAGAACACGTCGAACAATCATGCGAGGAAGCATCGCGCACCGACGAACAGTTCGTCGATTTTCTCCACAGAGTGGAATGAGCTGCTGTGGCGCTCAATCGACAAAGAAACGGCCCCGAATTTCTTCGGGGCCGAGTCTGATGGTTGCGGGGGCAGGATTTGAACCTACGACCTCCGGGTTATGAGCCCGGCGAGCTACCGAACTGCTCCACCCCGCGTTACGTTCCCTAGTTTACACGAGGGTCGAGGTGCAGCGAAATCGGTCCTACTGAGACAGCTCGTACGCCCGTTGCAGAGCTTCCTGCAACTTGATGTCCGCGTTGGCGGCAGCAACCAAATCGTTTGCCGCGTATGCCGCCTGGCGATCACTCAGCGCTTTGCGAGCGTCGGCGAGAGCTTGGGTCAGCGCCGCAGAAGTTCCTTCACTCGTTCCCGGATCCTCCGGTGTCGGCGTTTCCGGGTCAAGTGCACCCGAGTTACCACCGAACAGCGAGTCGAGAGCTTCCTCGAGAGTGTCCTCGAACGCAATCGTGTCACCGAACGACACGAGAATCTTGCGAAGAAGCGGATATGACGTTTCACCCGTTGAGCGAACGTAAACCGGCTGAACGTACAAGAGTCCTCCACCAACGGGAAGCGTCAAGAGGTTTCCAGGGATCACCTCGGTCTGTCCTTGGCGAAGCAGGTTGAGCTGTTGACCAACGGTCGCATCAGAGTCGAACTGTGCCTGAACCTGTCCAGGTCCCGGAATTGTCGTCTGCTTCGGCAGCGTCAGCAGCGTGAGTTTGCCGTAGTTGGGGCCGGGGTCAGAGTTAGCCGAGAGATAACCGTAAAGAACGTTTCGTGCGTTGTCGCCAGTCGACTTAGGAATAAACGTCGAGTAGATCGAGAACGCAGGCTTCTCGTCGCCTGGCATCTGCATGGTCAGGTAATACGGCGGCTGAATCGTCGGTGCATCTGGGTTCGACACCGGATCGTTCGGCGTTACCCACGTGTCCTCGGACGAGTAGAAGGTTCCCGGGTCGGTGACGTGGTAGTCACCAAGCACCGCACGCTGAACCTTGAACAGGTCGGAGGGGTATCGAATGTGCGCGAGGAGTTCGTCTGACATCTCTGAGGCCGGCTTGAGCGTCGACGGGAAAACTTTCGACCAGGTCTTGAGCATCGGGTCTTCGTCGTCCCATGCATACAGCGTGACCGTTCCGTCATACGCATCAACAGTCGCCTTCACCGAGTTTCGGATGTAGTTGACCGTCGGCGTTTGAACAAGCGGGTTTGACGTGTACGAGTCAGCAATCGCTGTCGCCATGTCGACTCGAGTCGAGTACGGGTAATCGTTGGACGTAGTGTAACCGTCGACAATCCACACCACTCGGCCGTCAACAACCGCGGGGTACGGGTCATTGTCGAGCGTCAAGTAGGGCGCTACCTTGTTGACCCTCACGAGAGGGTGGCGGTCGTAAAGGATTTGAGAGTCATCGCTGATTGCGTCAGACAAGAGAATCTGCTCGGACTGGAAGTGAAGCGCGTAGAGCAAGCGCGTCACGACGTTGTCGAGCGCAGGTCCACCGTCACCGGTACAGGTGTATTTGGCGTTCCCTGCGTCGCTGTCAGTACTTGCCGACGGATAGTCGAGCTCGAGTGGACCACCGTCGCCCTTGGCGCCGACAATCGAGTAGACGGGTGAGGACTCACCGAAGTAGATGCGTGGCTCGAATTTACCCAACTTGCCATCAACCGGGATTCCCGACTCGAGAAACGTTGGCTGACCGTCGGCGTTGCGCTGGCTCCCGTAAGCAGCAACCAGCCCGTAGCCGTGGGTGTACACAATGTGATCGTTGTACCAGCTCGACGCACCCAACCCTGTCGTGTCCAACTCGCGAACGGCGAGGACCGTGTCCTGGGAGCTGCCGTCAATCGTATAGCGGTCAACGTCGAGGTGATCAGGGAACTTGTAATACTGACGGAACTGTTCGAGTTGGGCGAACGCATCGGAGACGAGGGCCGGGTCGATGATTCGGATGTGTGTCGTGGTTTCTGCGTCTTCACGCAATGCGCCAGTTTCAGCGGTCGTCGTCGCGTTGTACTCGACCTGGTTGATCGC
>WLES01000016.1 GCA_009704155.1 Actinomycetota bacterium
CGGCGGAGGTGCGGCAGTGTGAACGTGACAACTCGCGCGATGTTGTGCCACAGCTTTGTTGAAGGAGAATCACGCTTTTGCGCTTCCCCTGAGCGAGAACCGACGCGAGATTGTTTCACGTGTCAAGACTATGCGTGTCGTTGAGTCGGTCGAGACGATGCTAAAGATTTGCTAAATCGCTGAAGCGCGAGAACGCACCCTCGAACAACACTGTGAGCGTTTTCGTTGCACCGTTTCGATGCTTCGCAACGATCAACTCGGCGTTGTTGTTCGCGTCGCCGCCATCGGCGTGCCGGTCGCGATGGAGCAGGATCACGATGTCTGCGTCTTGCTCGAGCGATCCGGACTCGCGTAGGTCAGAGAGTTGGGGCTTCTTGTCGGAGCGCTGTTCTGGTCCTCGGTTGAGCTGCGACAGTGCGATAACGGGAACGTCGAGTTCTTTCGCGAGAAGCTTGAGCGAGCGCGAGAATTCAGAGACTTCCTGCTGTCTGCTCTCCACGCGCTTGCCGGATGACATCAACTGCAAGTAATCAATAACGATCAACTTGAGCCCGTGCTGCTGTTTCATTCGGCGGCACTTTGCCCGAATTTCGACGAGGGTGAGGTTCGGGCTGTCATCGATGTAAAGCGGTGACTCGCTGAGGTCGGCTTGCTTCTTGGTGATCTTGGTCCAACCCTGTTGGTCAATTGTTCCGTTGCGCATTTTGTTGAGGAAGATGCTTGTCTCCGCGGCCAAGAGGCGCATTGCGATTTCCGAGCGTGACATTTCGAGTGAGAACAGCACCGTCGGTTGCTTTGCCCTGATCGCTGCGCTTCGAGCGATGTCGAGGGCAAGGGTGGATTTTCCCAGCGCTGGCCGTGCCGCGATGAGGACCAACTGGCCAGGGTGAAGTCCGTTTGTCAGTTCGTCGAGGTCGCGAAAGCCGGTCGGAATTTCAATGTGGGCACCGTTGCGCCCTGCGATCTTCTCCATGTCGTCGATTGCGACGCTCAGTGCGTCAGCGACACTGGACGCATCGTTTGAGTTTGCGAACCGGCCGATGGAGAAGATTTCCGCTTGCGCTTCGTTGACGAGGTCGACGGGTTCGCCCTGGGCGGCGAAACCCATCTGGGTGATTCGTGTTCCCGATGACACAAGCCCCCGGAGGATTGCTTTGTCTGCGACGATGCTCGCGTAGTACGTTGCGTTCGCAGCCGTGGGCACGTATGACGTCAGTGTGTGGAGGTAATCGGCTCCGCCCGCCTTTTGGAGACTCCCGTTTTTCGTAAGCTGTTCTGCGACGGTGATTGCGTCGGTCGGCTGCCCTTTGGAGAAAAGCTCGATCACCGCGTCATAAATCGATTCGTGTTTCGGCAGATAGAAATCCGCTCCTCGAACAAGCTCGGAGACTTCACCGACGATGTCGCGGGAGAGCATCATTCCTCCGAGCGTCGACATTTCAGCAGCAACGTCGTTGGGTGGTACGCGGTTTTCGCCGAAACCTTCGGGGACTAGTTCAAGCTGTGGTCCGGCCACGTGATCACCTCCTGCTGGTGTGAATTGTCGGGGAGTCTTCAGTATGCGCCCGCCCACCGACAGCAATGGATGCCACGCGGAATACTCCTCGCTGAACGCTAGGGATTGCACGACAATTTCGCAAACGGGGCTGTTGATAAACATGGGGATGACCTGTGAAACACGCCGTACATCCCTGTTGATAGATGGATGATAACTGTGCATAACCTACGTGAACATTGGGAAAATTAGCTCTCTGACCGCGTGTTTTCCTGAATTTCGGACTGTTGACAAGGTTGTTTAGAGTTAAGGTTGAACCTTTACCCTGTCCACAGCCGCGCACCTGTCATTTAACGCACTTTCGCCCCCGCAACAGCGTCGCGAGGGCGAAAGAAAAGGGGGCGAAAAACCTACTTCTTCGCAACAACCTTCAGTGCGAGCGTGGCGACGACACCATCGTGAAGCTTGACGGTTGCGGAATACGCACCCGTTGCCTTGATGGGGGTCCCCAGCTCGATCGAGCGCTTGTCGATCTGTCCGAGCCCGGCAGCTTCAACAGCGTCGGCGATGTCAGCAGTCTTGACCGAACCGAACAGACGGCCCTCCGACCCGGCCGAAGCGGGGACGGTGATGGTCGCGCTTTCGATCTTCGACTTGAGCGCCTGAGCCTCGTCGAGCGATGCGAGTGCGCGAGCTGAACGGGCTGCCTTGATGTCCGTGACCTGCTTCTCGCCACCGCGAGTCCACACAATCGCGAACCCCTGAGGAACGAGGTAGTTACGGGCGAACCCGTTCTTGACCTCGACGACATCACCGGCTGAACCGAGGCCTGAGACCTCGTGAGTGAGAATGAGCTTAGCCATGCGATATCCCCTAACGTCCGGCGCCGGCGTAAGGAAGAAGTGCCATCTCGCGCGCGTTCTTTACTGCGCGGGCGATGAGGCGCTGCTCCTGGACTGACGCGCCCGTGATCCGGCGCGAACGAATCTTGCCGCGCTCGGACACGAACTTGCGAAGAGTTGCGACGTCCTTGTAGTCAATGACGTCGATCTTGATTGGGCGCGGTGGTGGGAGAGCCTTTGCTCCCTTTCCAACGCGGGGCTTACGGCGATCGCCGGTTGCCTTACCTGCCATAGTTTTTCCTTACCTAGAAGTTAATGTGAATTAGAACGGGGTTTCGTCTGCCGGAGGTTCGCCCTGTGCCCACGGATCTTTGTCCGCTGCTACAGGAGTTCCCCACTGGTCGCCGCCCGTTGGTGCTGTCCAGCCGGAATTATCCGAACCGCCGACTGCACCACCGGATCCTCCAGCCGCACGCGTCACCGACGCGGTTGCGTACCGAAGCGATGGACCGATTTCGTCGACCTCGAGTTCGATCGAGGTTCGCTTTTCGCCCTCTTTCGTCTCGTAGGAACGCTGGCGAAGACGGCCCGTCGCGAGAACGCGCGAGCCCTTCGTGAGCGAACCAGCTACGTGCTCCGCGAATTCACGCCACACGCTAGCGCGAAGAAACAGAGGTTCGCCGTCCTTCCACTCGTTCGACGCGCGGTCGAACGTGCGAGGGGTTGACGCAATCGTGAAGTTCGCGACAGCAACGCCGTTTTGCGTGAAACGCAATTCGGGGTCGGCGGTGAGGTTCCCGACGACCGTGATGATCGTGTCGTTAGCCATGGTGACTACTCAGCTACCGCAGCGAGTCGAGCAACGGCCTCGTCTGCACGGAGAACCTTGGTGCGCATGATCGACTCGGAGAGTCGAAGCTGGCGCTCAAGTTCCTGCGTAGTTGCAGGGTCGGCCGTGAAGTTGACGATGGTGTAAATGCCTTCACTCTTCTTCTGGATCTCGTAAGCGAGACGGCGACGGCCCCAGTAATCGACGTTGTCGATGGTTCCGCCTCCGGTGGTGATGACGCCGAGAAACTTCTCGATCATCGGTTGAACGGTGCGATCTTCGACCTCGGGGTTGACGATCACCATTAGTTCATATGGATGCATAAATAACCCACCTCCTCTGGACTCAGCGGCCACAGACTTTCTGTAGCAGGAGGGTTGTGCTTCCCATTGCCCCTAAGGGCAACCCTCCAACAATAGCCGAGCAGGCGTGGTTAAGCCAACCCTTGTTCTGAAGCCCATGCGCGAAGTCGCTTTTCGGCTTCGTCCGCTCCGAGCGGCCCTTCATCAAGTCGAAGTTCGAGCAAGAAACTCCAGGCGTCACCGACCGCTCGGCCTGGACCGATTCCGAGAATCGCCATGATTTGCTCGCCGTCGAGATCGGGCCGGATCGCATCAATTTCTTCGCGCGCACGGATGTCAATGATTCGTGCTTCCAAATCGTCGTAGGCCTTACCCATCGCGACGAGTCGGCGCTCGTTTCGCGTCGTGACGTCACTCCGAACCAAAATGTGGAGACGGCCGAGTTCGTCGCCAGCGTCTCGAACGTAACGCCGGATCGCCGAATCGGTCCATGCTCCTTCACTGTAGCCAAAGAAACGCAAGTGCAATCGAATCAGATTGACGGTGCGCGTAATCGTGTCACCATCGAAGCGGAGTGCCGTCAGGCGTTTTTTCGCCATCCGAGCACCCACGATGTCGTGTCCGTAAAACGTGACCGTCTTGGATGGCTTGTCAAACGACCTCGTCGCGGGCTTCCCGATGTCGTGAAGGAGCGCCGCGAGTCGGCCAACGACGTCGGGCGCTTCGCCGGGGAAACGCTCCTTTTCAAGGGAAATCGATTTCGTCAGAACCATGAGGGAGTGCTCATAAACGTCTTTGTGCCGACCGTGTTCATCGTGCTCACGCACGAGCGCCGGAAGCTCCGGGAGAACGTGATCAGCCAGACCTGAGTCAACGACGATTCTGATTCCCGGCACAGGGTTGTCAGCCGCCAGCGTTTTGACAAGTTCGTCGCGGACGCGTTCGGCCGAAATCATCGTGATTGAGCTGGCTTGATCCCGCATCGCAGCGCTGACCTCGGGCGAGAGCGAAACGCCAAGTTGTGCAGCAAAACGAGCTGCACGCATCATGCGCAAAGGGTCATCGGCAAAAGAGACCTCTGGTGCGCTTGGGGTCTTGAGAATCATGTTGGCAAGGTCATTGAACCCTCCGCTCGGGTCAATCAGTTCGAGACCTGGAAGGGTGAGCGCCATTGAGTTGATCGTGAAATCGCGACGGACGAGATCATCGTCAATTCGCGAACCGAATGCAACAATCGGCTTCCTTGTTTCGCGATCGTATTCGTCCGCTCGATATGTGGTGATTTCGATTCGGTCGTCACCAATCAGTGCACCGATTGTGCCAAAATCGCGCCCAACGTCCCATGTCGCTGACGCAATTGGCTCAATGATGCGGAGAATTTCATCCGGGGTTGCGTTCGTCGCGAAATCAAGATCGGTAACCTCGCGACCAAGGAAAGCATCCCTTACAGGGCCGCCCACCAGTGCTAGTTCACGGTCAGCCGATACAAAGGTTTCAGAGAGTTTCGCGACAGAAGGACTCGCGGCCAGCGCCGTAAGTCTCGACATTGCTTCGACAACGCTCTCCACAACGTCAAAGTCTAGACTGAGGGGCATGGTGAGGGCTCACGGTGCGCGCGGATTGGTCGCGATTCTGTTTGCTCTCCTCACCGCAGCAATTCCCGTTGGAACCACAGGCACGATCGCCGGGGCAACCACGTCGAACCCTGTAGAGATTGGTCTGATTGTTCCCATCATTGCTGACGCAGGAGACGGTTTTTTTCTTGACGCTGACGAACTGGACGCCGCCGCGGCACCCGGTGGCGAATGGTTCGTGCTGACCGAAATGGCGAAAAATCACGGGCTCACGGTTGTGCTCGACACTCGCATCGTTGCGAGCATCGATGAATTGGGCCTCGCCGTCCCCGAATCGGTCTCACGCTGGCTCGCCGAGGTTGAATTACTGGATCCGCTTCACCTCCCGTGGGGAAACCCGGACCTGTGGGCGCTAGCCATTGCGAGTGAGCGTGTTTTCGATGCTGAGACAGTTGCCGCACTCAGTGGTGTTTCGCCGCGGGAACTTGTCGTTTGGCCGAGCGGAGACGTTTCGCGGAAAAATTCGCTGCGAACGCTGTACGAGTGGGGATATTCGAAAGCGCTCGTCAGCGACTCCGCTGGCACCGGAGGGATCAGTCGCGCGCTTTCTGACGAATTGGCGCCACTGGTTTCGCCCGACTCGACGGTGAGTGCGACGGCGGGGGCCGAGTCGTTGAGAGGGTCGCTCTCTCAGAATGCGGTGCTCACCCTGCCGAGAAATCCCGAATCGTTTGATGCGAAGCGTGCGGCTGACGTTGTCGACGAACTGTCAGAAATGGGAGTCACGTTCTCCACTGTCGCGCCGACGTCGACTCTTGACAACGTCACGCTTTCCGACGTCGGTGCCGTCCCTCCGCTACTCGCCGAGGCACTTGAGGCGGTGAATTCTGACGAAGAGTTAGTGGCGGCCATTACCGCCGATCGCGACGAGCTGCTCGCTAATCGACTGCGTGGGGTCATGGTTTTGTCGAGAGACCTCTCGGCGCCTCGCTTCGACACGGCGGCCCAGCTTTTCGTTGCCGACACGAGCTGGTTGTCGAGTGTCGTGTCCATTTCGCTCGCGAGCGAGTACACGGTGTTGTCCAACGCAGCTGACGTCCCGTTAAGCGTCAGTAACAACTCCGATGCACTCGTCACCGTTCTCGTGAAGGTTCGTGCCACCTCGGCCATTGTCCAGGTGGACACCCCCATCGTTGCGGTGACAATTGAACCTCGCTCGAACGTTCGCATTGAGGTTCCCATCTCCACCGTTGCGAACGGTCGAACCATGCTCGTTGCGTCGTTAGTGTCTGAATCGGGTGAGGCGATCGGCGGAGAGGTGACACTGCCGGTTACCGTCCAAGCCGAATGGGAGGCGGTCACGCTCGTCATCTTCGGTGGCGTCGTGGTAACGATCCTGGCAATTGGCGCACGTCGAACCGTTCGTCGTCGACGGGCGGTCTCCTGATGGCGAGCATCGGCCGATCCAGCGCGTTGCTTGCGTCAGGAACCGTCGTTTCGCGAATCCTCGGTTTCATCAGCGCAGTTGTGCTCGCCCGAACGCTGGGGCTGGTCGGGTCCGGTGCGGACGCATTCGCCCTCGCAAACCAGCTCCCCAACAACATCTACGCGATCGTTGCTGGCGGAGTTCTCTCAGCGGTCCTGGTTCCACACATCATCAAATCGCATCTCAACCCCGATGGCGGTGCGGCGTACATCAACAAACTTCTCACGCTCGGCATCGTCATCTTCGGCCTGATTGCTTTGCTCGCTACCCTCGCCGCGCCACTCCTGGTGTCGTTGTACGCCCAGCAATCATCGGGTGCAAACGGTGCTGGTTTCGACTCGGTGACCGTTCGGCTCGCTGTCGCATTCGCGTGGTGGTGTCTTCCCCAAGTCTTCTTCTACGCCGTTTACAGTCTGCTCGGTGAGGTGCTCAACGCGCGTGGGCTGTTCGGTCCCTTCACGTGGGCACCGGCGCTCAACAACATCGTCGCTATCGCGGGAATGTTGTGGCTCGGGACGTTGTTCACCGGTTCCGTCACCACCGCGGGCGACTGGGACTCGCTGGAGATCAGTGTGCTCGCTGGAAGTGCCACAGTGGGTGTGGCTGCGCAATCGTTGATCCTGTTTGGGTTCCTTCGCCGCGCGGGGATTCGCTTCCGTCTCGACTTTGGTTTCCGCGGTGTTGGGTTGCGCGACACGAGCAAAGTGGCGGCGTGGACGTTCGGCATGATCATCGTCACGCAAATCGCCGGAGTCGTGCAAAGCAACGTCGCTTCGCTAGCGACGGCGACGGGCGACCCTGGTCTCGCCGTACTTCGGTTCGGTTGGCTCGTGTTTATGCTTCCCCATTCCGTCGTGACTGTCTCCCTCGTCACCGCCTATTTCACGCGAATGAGCACGGCGGTTCGCGACGACAACTGGGTCGGACTTTCGCGTGACATTCGTGAATCTCTTGCGCGGATCGGCTTCTTCATGGTGCTGGCGAGTGCTGGGCTATGGGTGACGTCGGCGCACATTGCGGCGGTTTTCTCGAGTAACGCCGCCGCTGGTCTGGGCGTTGTCGTTTCGCTGTTCGCTCTCGCCCTTGTCCCCTTCGGAGTTGTGTTTGTGCTGCAGCGGGTCTTTTACGCGCTCGGTGACACCAAAACGCCCTTCTACATTCAGATTGCTCAAGCCGTTGTGTTTTGCGTCGGTGCTGTGATTACGGCCATCGGTCCAACTTCTCAGATCGCGTTCGGGCTTGCGCTCTCCCTGAGTGTGTCGACCTGGGTGCATGCGCTCGTCATGGGGCTCGTCCTCAACAAGCGGTTGGGGAAACTGTTTGACGTAACCGAAATCTCGTCGCTAGGAAAGTTTGTGCTCGCGCTTGTACCGACGGTTCTGCTGGGCTGGCTGACATCAGAGTTCATCAACGATGTATTCAGTGTGAGCATCACCAGTTCTCTGACAACTCACCTTGTTGCGGCTGCCGTTGTCGGAGTTGTCATGATTGGGTCATATGTTGGGTCGCTGCTGCTGTTGAGGGATGCGACGACCCGCTCACTTCTCGCGCCACTCCGCCGCGGCGACGGCGACCGCACGTAGACTGAGGTTCACTGCTGTCGAAGGGAATTGTCGTGCGCGACCTCGTCATTGTTGGATCTGGCCCCGCCGGCTATACCGCAGCCATTTATGGCGCTCGCGCTGAGCTTTCTCCCCTGGTCATCACCTCCAGTGTTCAAATGGGTGGAGACCTCATGAACACCACCGAAGTTGACAACTTCCCCGGGTTTCCCGAGGGTGTGATGGGTCCTGATCTCATGATGAAGATGCAAGCGCAGGCTGAACGATTTGGTGCCGAACTGCTGTTTGACGATGCGACATCGCTCGATCTCACGGGTGAGGTGAAGCGAATCACCGTGGGTAGCGGTGACGTGATCGAGGCGAAGACCGTCATTTTGGCGATGGGAAGCGAGTATCGCAAACTCGGTCTCGCTGACGAAAACCGCCTTTCGGGGTCGGGTGTTTCGTGGTGTGCAACGTGTGACGGAGCGTTCTTCCGGAATCGCACGGTCGCCGTTGTCGGAGGTGGGGATTCGGCGATGGAGGAGGCGACGTTCCTGACTCGTTTCGCTGATCTCGTCTACATCGTTCATCGCTCCGACCAGTTCCGGGCCTCTCCCGCGATGCTCACGCGTGCGCAGGCCGACCCGAAAATCACGTTCGTCACAAACGCGGCCGTTACGGGAATCCTCGGTGAAACCGTCGTGACCGGAATAACGCTCGACCACAAAGACGGCACGTCGAGCACGCTCGAGATTGATGGGCTATTCGTCGCAATCGGTTCAGATCCTCGCACCGCTCTCGTGGAGTCTCAAGTCGCTCTCACGGCCGAAGGCAACATCGCGGTTGAGGAGCGCTCGTCCAAAACGTCACTCCCCGGTGTCTTTGCGGCGGGCGATGTAATTGACCCGACGTATCGTCAAGCGATTGTCGCTGCGGGAAGTGGCGCTGTCGCCGCGCTCGACGCTCAGCATCACCTAGAAGCCCTCAAGGACGAACGCTCGTTAGAATGAAGGCACCACGAGAGGACATTCATGAGCGCGCGCGATGTAACTGAGGCAACTTTTGCAGCTGAGGTTCTCAATAATCCGAAGCCCGTGATTGTTGATTTCTGGGAGCCGTGGTGTGGCCCGTGTCGTGCGGTTTCCCCCATCTTGGATGCAATTGCCGACGACAACGCCGAGACGATTGACATCGTCAAGCTCAACGTCGACGAGTTCCCTGACCTCGCAGCCCAGTACAGCATTCTCAATATCCCCGCCATGAAGGTGTTTAAGGATGGCGTTGTTGTCAAGACTGTTATTGGTGCAAAGCCGCGCCCGGCACTTGAACAAGACCTGGCTGAGTTCCTCGCTTAATCTCGCGCTGGTTTGATGTGAGCGTTAGCTCGTTCCCAACACCGTCGTTGTTCTAGGCGTTGGGGTTGACGCCAAGTTCGGTGGCGATCCGATTGAGGTCAGCGATCGTGGCAAATTCGATCGTGATGGTTCCCTTGGTTTTGCCGAGTGCAACGGTGACCCGTGTATCAAGCTTGTCTCCGAGTTTTTCAGCGACAGTGGCAAAGTGGTCGGCTCGGCTCCCGGGTTTGGCCTTCGGCTTCTTCGGCTTCGCCCCCGCCATCATGCCAGCGGCCGCTTCCGCTGCCCTCACCGAGAGGTCTTCGTTGATAATCTTGTCGGCCAGTCGCTCTTGACCGGCAACATCGGTCACCGACAAGATTGCCCTGGCGTGTCCGGCGGAGAGCACTCCGGCCGCGACGCGCTGTTGAACTTTGGTGGGAAGGCGAAGAAGGCGAAGGGTGTTGGTCACTTGGGGACGTGACCGTCCGATGCGCTTTGCAAGCTCGTCTTGAGTAATCCCAAAGTCTTCGAGAAGCTGCTGGTACGCGGATGCTTCTTCGAGCGCATTGAGTTGAGCTCGGTGAAGGTTTTCGAGGAGCGCATCCCGAAGCATGTCAGCGTCTTCGGTTTGACGAACAACTGCGGGAATCGCGTCGAGGCCGATGGCTTTGGATGCGCGCAGTCGTCGTTCGCCCATGACCAGTTCGAAGGTGGCATCAGCCCCTGTGCCAGAGAGTGGACGAACCACGATGGGTTGAAGCA
>WLES01000017.1 GCA_009704155.1 Actinomycetota bacterium
ACTCGACCGAGGTCGTCGGGGTGCACTGTTACCTCGAGAAGGTCGCCACGAGGAGTGCTTTTCGCCACGACAGTGACGCTCTCCGGGTGGTCAACAATTCCCGAGACAAGGTGCTTAAGGGCGGCAGCCAGCATCAGAGTTATTCGGCCTTGTCTTCGGCGGGTGCGTCTTCGGCTGCAGGCTCTTCAGTTGCAGCTTCTTCTGCAGCGGGCTCTTCAGCCGCTGCTTCTTCCGCGGCGGGTTCGTCAGCAACCTCAACTGCTGGCTCGTCCGATTCGACAACGTCTGCCGGAGCGTCAGTTGATTCTTCGACAACCTCGGGTGCGTCAACAACGGCGTCGGTTGCGACCTCGTCTGCCGACTCCGACGGTGCAGCGGGCGCTTCTGCAACTGCCTCAACAACCTCTTCGACCTTCTTCTCGACGCGGGGACGAATGACCGACTTCTTCTTCGTGTCAGCTTCGAACGCGACCTTGGAATCCTTCGTCATGACGGTGCTCTTGGCGTTTGCGTCACCCTTGAACTTGCCCCAGTCACCCGTGAGCTTCAAGAGGACGAGTACCTGCTCAGACGGCTGAGCGCCGACCGAGAGCCAGTACTGCGCACGATCCGAGTTGACCTCGATGAGCGAGGGGTTCTCGGTGGGGTGGTACTTACCAATTTCTTCGATTGAACGACCGTCGCGCTTGTTGCGTGAGTCAGCGACGACGATTCGGTAGTGCGGCGCACGGATTTTTCCCATGCGCTTGAGGCGGATTTTGACAGCCACAGTTCTCCCAGTTTGTTTGCGATGAATACGCGCCGGAGGTGAGAACGTGGGGACATTCGTTTCCGGAAGCAAGGATGTCGTTCCGCGGGTTTAGAGGGTCCCACGAGACGAACACAGGGCTTCAGTCTGCCAGAAAAAGCGGCGATGCGCCAATCAGGTTCGGCGCGACCACCACACACCGAAGAGCGCGACAGCCCCGCCGAGGAGCGCGAGTGGATGTGCCGCCTCTCCCAAGAACAGAAAAGACTCGACGACCACGATCGGCGGTACGAGATACGTGGAGACGCCGAGACGGCCCGCGGGCATTCGGGTGAGTGCATAACCCCACAGCGCGAACCCGAGGGCAGTCGGAATTGCACCAAGCCACACAACACCGAGAATCGCACCAATCGGCGCGGTCGAGACCGTGGTCGCTGCCTGCGGGATCCACCCCACGAGCGGGATCACCGAAATTGCCGCGCCCATAAAGGTCACTTGAGCGGAGGATATCCTCGTGAGAGCTGGCTTCTGCGTGAGTACACCGATTGCGTACATCACCGTCGCGACGAGCGCCCACACAACCCCGATTGGGCTGAACTCGCCACTCGACGACGTTGCCCACGCGATCAGCCCGACACCGGTGAGGGAGATAAGTGCTCCGGCGATGAGGTTGCGGGGTAACGATTCACCGAGGAACCTCCATGCGCCGACTGCGATGAGGAGAGGGACGATATTGACGATGAAACTCGCGGTGCCGGCGTCAATGGTCTGTTCTGCCGTGTTGAGGGCGATGATGTACGTCGTAAACCAGCCGAGGCCGAAAACTGAAATGAGCAACCACTCGCGACGATTCGGTGTGACCCATTTCTTTCCGATGAGCAGCAACGCCAAAAGTGGAACAGCGACCAACTGACGAAGCAGAGCTAACTCAACGGGGTCAAAAACGCCGAGTGTGGCGCGGATTACGACAAACGCGCTTGACCACGAGAGAAGAGTTCCGGCAATTGCCGCGAGAACCGCAAGCGGGATGCGCTTCTCGGTCACAGTCCCCCGCGCTCGATGAGTTTGCGCATTGTTTCCATTTCGTCGTCGGAGGGATCAGCCGGTGATGCCCCCAGTCCGAACGACCCGCCCGATGGAATGGCCGCCTGTGAATTCTCAACCGCACGCTTCGCCGGGTTACCCGATTTGGAGGACTTCTTCTTAGGTAGCGCTTTCGCCTTGACCCTACCGCCCGGCACCGGACCCATGCCGGGAATGGTGGGGGTACCGCCGCGAGCGACGGTTTTCATCATCTTCGCGGCTGCTTCGAAACGGTTGACGAGTGCGTTGACGTCTGTCACCGTCATTCCCGAGCCCTTGGCGATTCGGAGACGGCGTGAGCCGTTGAGGAGCTTGGGGTTGTCGCGTTCGAGTGGAGTCATCGAGCGAATAATCGCTTCCGTTCGATCAACGTCTTTCTCGTCGAAGTTGTCGAGTTGCTCGCGCATCTTTCCCGCGCCAGGCAACATGCCCAACATTCCCTTCATCGAACCCATCTTGCGAATTTGCTGAAGCTGGTCGAGGAAGTCGGCGAGAGTGAATGAGTCCGTCGCGATCTTGTCGGCGACCTTTGCTGCTTCGTCTTCATCGAAGTTTTTCTGAGCCTGTTCGATGAGGGTGAGGATGTCGCCGAGGTCGAGGATTCGGCTCGCCATGCGGTCGGGGTAGAACTGTTCGAGGTCGTCGAGTGTTTCACCGGTTGACGCGAAAACAATGGGGCGATTTGTTAGGCCACGCACCGAGAGCGCTGCACCACCGCGGGCATCACCGTCGAGTTTGGTGAGAACGACTCCCGTGAAGTCGACGCCGTCCTGGAACGCCTTCGCGGTTGTCACGGCGTCCTGACCGATCATGGCGTCAAGGACGAAAAGAACCTCGTCTGGGCTTGTCGCGTCACGGACCGCCCGTGCTTCGCGCATGAGATCTTCGTCTACACCCAGCCGGCCGGCGGTGTCGATGATGACCGTGTCGAACTGCTTTTGCTTGGCAAACTTCACGCCGTCTTTGGCCACCGCGACCGGGTTGCCCTTGCCGTTACCCGGCTCAGGTGCAAAAATCGCGACGCCAGCCTGTTCGGCGACAACCGTCAACTGGGTAACGGCGTTCGGGCGTTGCAGGTCGCACGCAACAAGGACGGGGGTGTGACCCTGAGCCTTGAGATACTTACCGAGTTTCCCGGCAAACGTCGTCTTTCCAGAGCCCTGAAGTCCAGCGAGCATGATGACCGTCGGAGGCGTCTTCGCGAACTCCAACTGTGCTGTTTCACCACCGAGAATTCCGACAAGTTCGTCGTTGACGATCTGAACGACCTGCTGGGCGGGATTAAGGGCCTTGTTGACATCATCAGACATTGCCCGCTCTCGAACGGCTGCCGTGAAGTCCTTAACGACCTCCAGCGCAACGTCAGCCTCGAGGAGTGCCCGTCGAATCTCACGAACCGTTCCGTCGACGTCAGACGCGCTGAGCTTGCCCTTCGTGCGCAACGAGGACAGCGCCGAAGTGAGCCGTTCGGAGAGTGAGCTAAAGACCGCCATATCGAACCCAGACTAGTCGGCGAGCGCGTGCTCGAGCCGAAGCTCGCGATAGTGGGCTGCGTTGCGCTCAATTCCGGCAACTTCGTCATCCGTGAGTTCTCGTCGCACCTTGGCAGGTACACCAGCGACAAGAGAACGCGGCGGGATGATTGTTCCCTCGAGAACGACCGAACCAGCAGCCACGAGAGACTGTGTTCCGATGACGGCACCCGTGAGGACCGTTGCGTTCATTCCGATGAGACAGTCGTCTTCGATGGTGCAACCGTGAATAACTGCGGCGTGACCCACCGAGACATTGCGCCCGATAATCGTCGGGTAACCGGTGTCACAGTGAATTGCGACGTTGTCTTGAATGTTTGACCCGTCGCCGAGAATGATGGAGTCGACGTCGGCTCGAAGAACTGCTCCAAACAAGACCGATGACTCAGCCCCGAGAGTGACAGCGCCGATCACCATTGCCGTGGGGGCGACCCACGCGTCACCCGCAATAACTGGGTCAATCCCGCCGAATGAACGCTTCATGTTCTCAAGGCTAGGCGTTTAGTCGAGCAACTGGCGAACGAACACGTGCGGAGTGAAACCCGTGAGGTCGTCGATTCCCTCGCCCTGGCCGACGAGTTTGACGGGGATTCCCGATTGATCCTGGACAGCGAAGACGAACCCGCCGCGCGCAGAACCGTCGAGCTTGGTCAGGACGAGCCCCGTCACGCCGGCCTGTTCGAGGAACGCGTCGGCTTGGTTGAGGCCGTTCTGACCGGTTGTCGCATCCAGGACGAGCAGAACTTCAGCGACGGGAACGAGTTTCTCGATGACGCGCTTGACCTTGCCGAGTTCGTCCATGAGACCCGACTTCGTGTGCAGTCGGCCGGCCGTGTCGATAACTACGACATCGTGCCCGTCTGCGATCGCGCGTTCGACGGTCTGATACGCCACTGCAGCCGGATCCTGGCCCTCGTGTTGGGGTACAACGATGTCAACGCCCGCGCGGTCAGCCCACGTCGCGAGCTGGTCAACCGCCGCTGCACGGAAGGTGTCAGCCGCACCGACGACGACTCGCTTGCCGCGAGTTGCAATGAACTTGGCGAACTTTCCAATAGTGGTCGTCTTGCCGACACCGTTCACCCCGACAACAAGCACGACCGCAGGTTGACCGGGCGACGACTTCAACGTCAGGGTCGGGTCAAATCGCGCAAGGCGTTCCTCAAGAACTTCACCGAGGATCCTGCGAAGGTCGTCGGTGTCGAGGGTTGCCGAATTGTCGGCGACGGCGTGCACGGCGGCAAGAATGTCGTCGGTGACCGACGGTCCGAAGTCCCCCTGAAGCAGAGTGTCTTCGAGGTTCTCCCAGTCCTCCGCTTCAACAGCACGAGCAGTCGAGAACAGTTTGCTGAAGATCTTGCCGAATGACCACGCCACGAGCTAGACCTCAACCGGCTTAGCCACGCGCTGACCGACCACAGCACTCACGCCGTCACCGCGCATCGAGACACCGTAGAGAGCATCGGCGATTTCCATTGTTCGCTTTTGGTGGGTGATGACGATGAGCTGCGAGGCCTCGCGGAGTTGCTCGAAAACAGTCAAAAGGCGACCGAGGTTGGCGTCGTCCAGCGCGGCTTCGACCTCGTCGAGGATATAGAACGGCGACGGACGTGCCTTGAAGATGGCGACGAGTAGCGCGACTGCCGCAAGTGAACGCTCGCCACCAGAAAGGAGCGACAGGCGTTCAATTTTCTTGCCGGCAGGTTTGACACTCACCTCGATTCCCGTCGTGAGCGGGTTATCGGGGTCGGTGAGAGTGAGGTGCCCCGAGCCTCCGGGGAACAGAATCGGAAGGATGATGTCAAACGCTGCCTTCGTGTCGCTGAACGCATCGATGAAGATCACCTGCATCTTCTCGTCCAACTCGTCGATGATCTGCAACAGATCCGTTCGAGTCTTTTCAAGGTCGGCGAGCTGTTCCGTCAAGAATGTGTGTCGCTGTTCGAGAGCCGCGAACTCTTCGAGGGCAAGTGGGTTGACCCTGCCGAGTTGGTCGTATGCACGCTCAGCTGTCTTCAAACGGGCTTCCTGATCGGCGCGGTTGAACGCGACGGGGTCGCCATCGGTGAGAGGAACGAGAGTGTCTGGCCCGTATTCAGCGACGAGAACTTCTTCGATGAGCCCGAGGTCGCTCGCCGCGCGTTCGACCAAGTTAGACAAGTGCAACTTCTTCTCGTAAATCTGCATCTCCAGACCGTGAACCCCGTCGGTCACCGCAGTAAGTCGAGTCCGAAGCTCGGTTTCGCGAGTGCGGAGGTCAGCTATCTGGCTTGAGCTCTCTGCACGAGTTCGCTCTGCATCAGCCAGTGCGACCTGCGCCTCAGAAACGCTCTGATCGAGCGCCTCGAGAATGGGAGGAATCTCTGACGCCGTCGCTTCCGCGTTCGCAAGCTGTGCACGGCGCTGAACCCGCTGCGCCGCACGTTCTGCCGCGGCCTGACGGTCTGCCTCGAGAGTGCGGGCCATCTCGGCAGCGCGGTCACGCTCGCTTCGAACGCGCTCACGAATCGTTTCCATTTCGATCCGAAGAGCGACCTCGGTGCTTCGCGCTGACTCGAGCTCGAGGAGGGCGTCGTCGCGCGCCGTGGAGTCCATGGTCGGCTTGGGTTGAGCCGCAAATGCCTCGAGGGCCTGCACTGCTTCACCGAGATTGGTCTCTGTCTCATCAACAGCGGCGGTTGACTTCTCGATCGACACGGAGATTCGATCGAGCTCACCGTTCGCGGCCTCAGCCTGCGCGCGAAGTCGCGACACGGTGGAGACCAATTCAGCGTTGCGAGCGTCGGCGGCTCTGAGGTCGGCGAGAGCGGCTGTGGCGCGTTCTTTCGCCTTCGACAACTCATCGCGCCGTTCTTCCAACGCGTTGCGGTTTCGTTCGATGGTCGTAGACACATCATCGAGACGTTTACTCGACTCATCCCGCTCGCCCG
Organism: Actinomycetota bacterium; assembly: GCA_009704155.1. Lineage (GTDB taxonomy): Bacteria > Actinomycetota > Actinomycetes > Actinomycetales > Microbacteriaceae > MWH-TA3. Next base: position 6,294 of record WLES01000017.1, read on the forward strand.
CAAGTTCAATCCGAGACTGCTGTGCGCCGTGTCCTCCTCGAAGAACGAAACGAGTAAGAACCTCGCCTGTCCGGGTGACGACCACTGCGGTATCGGCGATGCCTGCCTTGACGACCTCTGGCCACGCAGCCCGCGCTGCATCGAGCGACTCTGCGATGTAAGTTGCGGCGAGGATCCCCGTGATTCCAAGCGGTCCGTCGACGACAGACAGTGCCGTGTCGAGTCCCTTGATCGGCGCCGAGGTTGGGGTTTTTCCGTCACTCGTTGCCAGAACAACTTCAACGCGACCAGCGTTCGTTTCCGTCGCGTGAGCGAGCGCATCGATTGCGTCATCACGGGTCTCAGCGAGGACAGCATCCGCTAGGCCGCCGAGGGCGGCAGCGATGGCAGCTTCAAAACCAGGCCGAACGGTGATGTTGTCAGCTACGAGACCACGAATTCCCTTGCGCCCTGACACCGAACTGCGGCCGTCACGCGACTCGAGAGCCTGGGTCAGTGCCGACACGCGAGCGGCGAGTGCATCCCGCTCACGTTCGAGTGCGTGGAGGTCGTCACGCTCGGCGTCGAACTGCGACTGCAACGACAGCGCTAGCGCGTCGGCGTCCGTTACGCGTGTTTCGAGTTCGCTGTTCGTTCCGCCATCAGGTGATTCCAACTCTGCGAGAGCCGACTCGGCCTCGGCCAAACGAATCCGCGCGGCCTCGAGCGCGTTCTCGTTTCGGAGCTGCTCACCCTGCGCTCCTGCCACTCGCGATTGGGCAAGATCAACGCGGCCCTCGAGGTTGGCGCGTTCAATGTCGTGCTGGGTGATTCGCTGACCCTGGTCGGCGATGTCGACATCAACGGTGTCGAGGTGCGCAGACGCCGTCGCGGTTGCGGCTGCGGACAAACCAACGCGACCTTCGATTTCTGCCAGTTGTTGCTCGAGTCCCGTGACTTCCACGCGAACCGCCTCGACCATCTCATCTGTTATCGCAAGCAGCGGCATTGCCTCCGAGATGTCCTGCGAAAGGAGCGTGATTCGGTCCCGAATGATGTGGTTGAGCGTTCGGAAGCGTTCGCGCACCTGTTCCAGTTCGAACGCCACCCGGCGCGCACTGTCGACAGAATCGGACGTGAGCTCTTGCTCGAGCATCCGGAGCCGAAGCGTGACTTGCTCAAGTTGCTCAGAGACAATGATGCGTTCCGTTTGGCGCTCGGATTCACTGCGCTGATAGTCATCAATTTCGCGACGCAAAGAAACAACATCGTCAGCGAGAATTCTGGCACGCGCGTCTCGAACAACGGCGGCAATGTTTTGTGCCTCGCGCGCGACCTCAGCCTGCTTCCCCAGGGGCTTCAGCTGGCGCCTAATCTCACCGGACAGGTCGTTGAGGCGGGTGAGGTTGGTGTGCATCGCATCAAGCTTGCGAACCGTCTTCTCTTTGCGGCGGCGGTGCTTCAGAATTCCAGCGGCCTCTTCGATGAATCCGCGTCGATCCTCCGGCGTTGCCTGCAGAACAGAGTCCAGGCGTCCCTGACCAACAATGACGTGCATCTCGCGGCCAAGACCGGAATCGGAGAGAAGTTCTTGAACATCGAGTAGCCGGCACGCCTCGCCGTTGATCGCGTATTCACTCTGGCCACTGCGAAACAGAATTCGAGAGATCGTGACTTCCGAATACTCGATGGGAAGTGCGCCATCGGAGTTATCGATCGTGAGAACAACTTCGGCGCGACCCAGAGGTCCTCGAGTAGACGTACCAGCGAAAATAACGTCTTCCATTTTTCCGCCGCGAAGCGTCTTTGCACCCTGCTCGCCCATCACCCACGCGAGAGCATCAACGACGTTCGACTTGCCCGAGCCGTTAGGACCGACGACAGCGGTCACTCCGGGCTCAAAGTCAAAAGTTGTCGACTGCGCGAATGACTTGAAGCCCTTGAGAGTCAGGGACTTCAGGTGCATGGGTTCTATTATCCCTGAGCGAGAGGAGCCGAGTTTCTAACGAAGTCGACGCTGGCACCGTGGACAGAAATGTGACGATCGGTTCTGCCACGGTTCACGAACAATTGCCGTTGCGCATCGGGCACAGGGCTTGCCCGTCTGTCCGTAGGCATCGAGAGAAACGTCGAAGTAACCCGACTCGCCATTGACGTTGACGTACAGCGAATCGAACGACGTGCCGCCGTGATCAAGCGCGACGGACATGACGTCGCGAAGAGCAGAAAGCAACTCGCGGTACTTTGCTGGACTCACCCGATCCGCTGGCGTCGCGTAGTGAATTCGAGCCCGCCACAGTGCTTCATCGGCGTAGATGTTTCCCACACCGGACACCAACTCCTGGTTGAGAATTGCCGTCTTCACCGCGACCGTCCGCGAGCGAAACCGGCGAATGAGAGCGGAGTCGTCGACGGCAGGGTCGAGGACGTCACGCGCGATGTGGGCGACTTGGCTTGGGATCAACAACCCAGTGGAACCCCAACCAGCCGGCAACCCGTCGTTTGTCGGCTGGAGGGCGTCGAGCGCAAGTGAGCCGAACAGTCGCTGGTCATGGAACGACACCGAGGGCCGACCGTCAAGCGTGAGCCTGACACGTTCGTGCTTTGTCGTGACGGAGTCGGCGACGCGAATCTGTCCGCTCATTCCCAAGTGAATGACGAGAGCATCCCCCGAATCAAGCGGACACCACATGAACTTTCCACGTCGGACGGCAGCCTGGACGGTCACCCCAGCGAGACGAACGGCAAAATCGTTGGCAGACCCGCGATGCCGCTTGAGTGCGCGTTGATCGAAGACCTCAACAGAGTCGATTCTCGAGCCAACGAGGTGACGTTCGACACCTCGTCTAACAACCTCGACCTCTGGGAGTTCAGGCACGTCAGCCGGCTGCCAGCGAATTCCAGGCCGCGAGGGCGGCAAAGCCTTCCGCTGCCTTTTTGCTCGTCGACTGCCCCTCACCGGACGGCGTCCCGTCAATGACCACTGTCGCGGTGAAGAGCCGAGCGTGATCGGGCCCCTCCTCGGTGATGGAGTAGATCGGTTTTGCCCATCCTCTTCGATCACACAATTCCTGAAGCTGAGTCTTGGGGTCCATCGCAGCTCCGAATCGGTCGACATCATCGAACAACGGTCCAACGAGAGTGAGCACGAGGTCGGTGGACGCAGCTTGACCAAGCGCGAGGAACGTCGCCCCGAACAGTGCTTCAACGACGTCCGCGAGAATCGATGACTTAGCTGAACCGCCCGTCGAGATCTCGCCGTTGCCCAAGCGGATGAACGGCCCTAGGTCGATACGGCGTGCAACCTCGGCGAGGGCGACGGTCGACACGAGCGCTGCTCTGCGCTTCGCCAAGTCACCCTCTGGCAGGGTCGCAAAACGCTCATACAGTTCGAGAGTGACGACTTGCTGCAAAATGGCATCGCCGAGGAACTCAAGCCGCTCGTAATGACGCCCACCGTGCTCATACGCAAACGAGCGATGGGTCAGTGCCTCAACGAGGATGTCACGCGGAATATCCACTCCAAGAATCCCCGCAAGTTCGTCGGGGTTTCTGAACGGGAGTGGTGTCGTCATGAGAAAAGAAACAGCGCGCCTGGAGTGACCTCAAGGCGCGCCGTCATCAGGTCTGATTAAGCGTCAGCGACCTTGCGGCCCTTGTACTCAAGGAACAACTC
>WLES01000018.1 GCA_009704155.1 Actinomycetota bacterium
GCGCAGTTTCATCAATGATTCCCCCGCGGCTGGCGTTGACGATTCGAAGGGTGTCTTTCGCAAGAGCAAACTCTCTCGCACCAATCAGTCCGGTTGTTTCTGGAGTCTTGGGAATGTGAATAGTAATGAAATCGCTTCGGCGCATGAGCTCATCGAGCTCGACCATGTGCACGCCCAACTGCTGTGCCCGAGCAGGCGGCACGAATGGGTCGTATGCAATCAGCGTGACGCCGAAACCAGCCAAACGTTCAGCTACGAGTGCGCCGATACGGCCAAGGCCGACAATTCCGACGGTCTTGTCGAACATTTCGGCACCCGTAAAGGCTGATCGCTTCCAATCGCCCTTCTTCATGGAGTGATTGGCGTCAGGGATGAACCGTGCAAGAGACAAGAGGTGGCCGATTGCCAGCTCGGCCGCTGACACCACGTTCGACGTTGGTGCGTTGACGACCATGATTCCTGCTGCCGTGGCTGCCTTGATGTCGACGTTGTCGAGCCCTACGCCCGCGCGGGCAATGACGACGAGTTGTGTCCCGGCTGCAATGACCTCGGCGTCAACATTCGTTGCACTCCGGACAAGAACAGCCTGTGCATCAGGAATGGCGGCGAGAAGTGCCGAACGGTTCGTGCCATCAACGTGGCGAACGTCAAAGTCGGGACCGAGCGCATCGACCGTGGCCGGAGATAGTTCTTCGGCAATCAGCACAACTGGTTTGGCCACAGTTTTCCTATCAGGACTGAGCGACGGGCGAACACGACAAGTCTAGCGGGGCCTGATTTCAGCCGTTGAGGAGGAAATCACGCACGATCCGAAGTCGATCGTCGACGAGAAAAGCGGTGATACTCAGCGCTGTTGCTGACACAACCGCAAATCCTGCGGTCAATGCGAGCATGAGTGCGCCGGTTCCGCGGCGCCATGTGAGCAGGGTGGCGGCCGAGAAGATCGCGGCTGGCGTAGCCACAGCGAGGACCAGAAGAAACCAGGGTGCCTGTTCGGTCGTGATACCAAAGTGGGTGACGTAATAGGCGGGAAGGTTGAGCAGGTTACCCACGGCTGACCACAGCGGGTAGGCGTACAACGCGCCGCCGAGGGCGACGACGACAATTCGCCCGAACATCGAGGGTCTGCTGTTCACCCCGCTCAAGCTGGTACCACCCCCCAAAACAGTGGGAACGGGAAAAGAAGCGCCAGCCCGATGAGCAGCGTGAGGACGCGGCCGGGCCAATTTCGAATCAGAACGAGGGTGGTGAAGAAATAGAGGGGTGAGGCAATGATTGCGAAAAATGCACCGAAGCTCGTCATCGATTGTTGAAAGCGGTCGTCAACGATGACCCGATTTGCTTGGGTCGCAAAAAGCCAGGCAACCGTTAGCGAGAGGTAAATCCCGCCCAGTGCCGCAAGAGTGATTCGCTGACGCGTGGTGAGCGAGCTGCTCGAGCTGACGTTGGCCGCCTCGCTCGCGATCGATTCACCGTTTTCGGTCACGAGTTCAGAATAAATGACGGAACCCCGTGCGCATACACGGGGTTCCGTCGACAACAGGTGGTTTAGCGAGCGGCTGTACCGTCGGTGTAGTCGGAGTCCTGCTGCTTCCACGCGAAGAGTGCGCGGAGTTTGCGGCCGGTTGCTTCGATCGGGTGGTTCTCACCCTTCTCGCGAAGCGCCTTGAACTCTGGAGCTCCAGCATCCTGATCGCTGATGAAGCGCGTTGCGAAAGCACCTGACTGAATGTCGGCGAGAACGGCCTTCATGTTTTCTTTCACCGACGGGTCGATGACGCGAGGGCCTGAAACGTAGTCACCGTACTCAGCGGTGTCGGAGACGGACCAGCGCTGCTTGGCAATTCCGCCCTCCCACATGAGGTCGACGATGAGCTTGAGTTCGTGAAGAACTTCGAAGTACGCGATTTCGGGCTGGTAACCGGCTTCGGTGAGAACTTCGAATCCGTACTGGACGAGTTGCGAGGTGCCGCCACAGAGAACTGCCTGCTCACCGAACAGGTCGGTTTCGGTTTCCTCGGTGAAGGTCGTCTTGATTCCACCCGCGCGGAGTCCTCCGAGTCCCTTCGAGTATGACCAGGCGAGATCCCACGCCGAGCCGGTGGCGTCCGATTCGACGGCAACGATGACGGGAACTCCGCGGCCAGCCTGGTATTCGCGGCGAACCGTGTGGCCCGGGCCCTTCGGCGCAACGAGGACAACGTCGACACCATCCGGTGCCTCGATGTATCCGAAACGGATGTTGAATCCGTGGCCGAACACGAGTGCGTTTCCGGCAGAAAGGTTGGGGGCAACATCAGCCGCGTAGAGGTGGCGCTGGTACTGGTCGGGGGCGAGAATCACGATGACGTCGGCCCACGCGGCTGCGTCAGCCGTCGAGAGAACCTTGAAACCGGCTTCTTCCGCCTTGGCGACCGACTTCGAGTCGGTCTTCAGCCCGACGACGACCTCGACGCCAGAGTCGCGAAGGTTCTGCGCGTGTGCGTGACCCTGCGAACCGTAACCGATGACGGCGACCTTCTTGCTTTGAATGATCGAGAGATCGGCGTCGCCGTCGTACATGATTTCGGTCATTGGGTTTTCTCCTTGTGTTGTGAGTTCTCCGACGGGCTCGTACCCGCCCAAGTTTATGAGTTTTTGAAGATGCGCTCAGAAATTGATTTGGACCCGCGGCCCATCGCGAGCAAGCCACTCTGCGCGATTTCCTTGATACCAAAAGGCTCAAGGACGCGAAGAATCGCGTCTGCTTTTTGTGAATCCCCCGTCACCTCAATCACGAGCGCGTCCGGAGCAACGTCGACGACTCGAGCTCGGAATAGGTCGACCGCCTCGAGAATCTGAGTGCGTGTGGTCGTGTCAATTCGGACCTTGACGAGCATGTGCTCTCGCTGGACGCTCTGGTCGGGCTCAAGTTCGACAATCTTCAGCACGTTGATGAGCTTGTTGAGCTGCTTCGTGACCTGCTCGAGAGGTGAACCCTCAACGTCCACGACAAGAGTGATTCGCGAAACGCCCTCGATCTCCGTCGTCCCAACGGCGAGCGAGTGAATGTTGTACCCGCGTCGGGCGAACAATCCAGCAACGCGCGTGAGCAGACCCGGCTTGTCTTCGACAAGAAGGGAAAGGACGTGTTGGCTCATCGCTACTCCTCGTCCCAGCTCGGCGCGTGTTCGCGCGCGTACTGGACGTTTGAGTTGCCGACGCCCTGCGGAACCATTGGCCACACCATCGCCTCGCGCGAGACGATGAAGTCAATAACGACGGGCCGATCGTTCGTTTTGAGTGCGAGTTCGATTGCGGGAAGGATTTCCTCCTCTGTGCGAACGCGAATTCCGAGGCATCCGTAGGCCTCGGCAAGTTTGACGAAGTCGGGGATGAACTCTGGTCCGTCAAGCGGTTGGAGGTCCGTGAAGGAGTGGCGGCCGTCGTAGAACAAGGTTTGCCACTGGCGAACCATGCCGAGAGACGAGTTGTTGATGATGGCGACCTTGATCGGGATGTCGTTGATGACGCACGTTGCGAGTTCCTGGTTGGTCATCTGGAAGCAACCATCGCCGTCGATTGTCCACACCGTGCGATCGGGAGCGGCGACCTTGGCGCCCATCGCGGCGGGAATCGCGAATCCCATGGTTCCAGCTCCACCGGAGTTGAGCCACGCGCCGGGTCGTTCGTATTCAATGAACTGTGCTGCCCACATTTGGTGTTGCCCGACGCCAGCGGCATAGATGGCTTCTGGGCCAGAAATCTCACCAATCGTCTTGATGATTCCCTGCGGCGCGAGCAAGCCGTCGTCGAGGTCATCGAAGCCGAGCGGGAAATCAGCGACGAGCTTGTCGAGGCGCTTCCACCATGCGTCGATCGACTTTCGTGACTTTTTGACTGCTTCCCATTCCGGGATGAGGTCAATAATCACCTCGCGGACATCACCAACAATCGGCACGTCTGCTTCGCGAATCTTTCCAATCTCGGCCGGGTCGATGTCGATGTGAATGACTTTGGCGTCAGGGGCGAATTCGCTGACCTTGCCCGTGACTCGGTCGTCGAAGCGGGCGCCAAGCACAATGAGAAGGTCTGATTCTTGGAGTCCGAGCACAGCGGGGACGGTTCCGTGCATGCCGGGCATACCGAGGTTTTGCTTGTGGCTGTCGGGGAATACACCGCGAGCGGTGAGTGTCGTGATGACCGGGGCGCCAACGGTCTCGACAAGTTTGAGTAATTCCTTCTGGGCTTTTGCACGGATGGTTCCTCCGCCCAGATAGAAGATGGGGCGCTCCGCCTCCGCAATCATCTGAGCAGCTGCGGCGACCTGTTTGCCGTGTGCTTTCTGTACAGGCTTGAATCCTGGGAGGTCAACGCGGCCTGGCCACACAAATGGTGCAGAGCCTTGCTGGGCATCTTTCGTGACGTCGATGAGAACTGGGCCTGGCCGACCCTCTGTCGCAATTTGGTAAGCAGCGGCCATGACGTACGGCACATCTTCAGCCTTGGTCACCAAGAACGAGTGCTTCGTGATCGGCATCGTCATTCCAACAATGTCGACTTCTTGGAATGCGTCCGTTCCCATGAGATGCGAGAAGACTTGACCGGTGATGGCGATCATGGGAATCGAATCCATGTGAGCGTCAGCGATTGCCGTAACGAGGTTCGTTGCGCCGGGTCCGCTCGTCGCGATACACACCCCGACGGTCCCAGCAACCAGCGCGTAACCCTCGGCAGCATGCCCAGCACCCTGCTCGTGACGAACGAGGATGTGACGAATCTTGTCCTGGGTCATGAGTTCGTCATAGAACGGCATAATTGCGCCACCGGGGAGTCCGAAAACATCCTTGATTCCAAGGATTTCCAGTGACCTCAAAAGGGCGCCACTTCCCGTAAGGATGGGTGCATCCTTCGGGGCGGTCTTGTCGACCATGTTTTCTCCTCTAACGACGGTGGCGCTTAGCCTGTGACGGCGCCCTGAGACGCTGACTTCACAAGCTTCGAATACTTCGCAAGAACACCACGGGTATAACGCGGGGGAAGGGGCGACCAGCCAGTGCGGCGCGCCTCCAACTCAGATTCATCGACGAGTAAGTCGATGCTCCGAGCAGCGATATCGACCCGTATGAGATCACCATCGCGCACGAATGCGATGGGACCTGCATCCACCGCTTCGGGAGCTATGTGGCCGATACACAGTCCGGTTGTGCCGCCTGAGAATCGTCCGTCCGTCAAAAGTAGCACATCCTTGCCGAGCCCAGCACCCTTGATTGCGGCGGTCACGGCGAGCATTTCCCGCATTCCCGGCCCACCCTTGGGGCCTTCGTAGCGAATGACGACGACATCTCCAGCGTTGATTTCACCGTCCGTCAAGGCGTCCATCGCCGCACGTTCGCGGTCAAAGACACGAGCCGGACCCTCGAAGACTGCCGCGTCGAAACCGGCTGTCTTGACGACGGCTCCTTCCGGCGCAAATGTTCCATGAAGAATCGTGATTCCGCCCGTTGCGTGGATGGGGTTGTCGACGGTGCGAAGAACCTTGCCGTCCGGCGCATCGATGTCCATTGCGGCGAGGTTCTCAGCCATCGTCTTTCCCGTGATTGTGAGGGCGTCGCCGTGAAGCAGTCCCTCGTCGAGGAGAGCCTTGAGGAGCACAGGGAGACCGCCGTGGCGGTCGACATCGTTCATGACAAACTGACCAAATGGCTTGAGATCGCCGAGGTGTGGCACTTTGCCGCCGATGGTGTTGAAGTCATTGAGCGTCAACGGAACTTCCGCTTCGTTCGCAATCGCGAGGAGGTGGAGGACAACGTTTGTTGAACCACCGAGAGCCATAGCTATCGCGATGGCGTTCTCGAACGCTTCTCTTGTGAGGATGTCACGCGCTGTGTGACCGCGGTCGATCATTCCCACAACCGCCTCGCCCGAGCGGTGAGCGTAGTTATCGCGACGGCGATCGTACGATGCTGGCGATGCCGAACCGGGGAGGCTCATGCCCAGCGCCTCGGCGACGGATGCCATCGTGTTTGCCGTGTACATACCGCCACACGCACCTTCGCCCGGTGCGAATGCGCATTCGATTCGCTTGGCGTCGGCCTCGCTCATTTTTCCTGCCTTGACTGCGCCGACTGCCTCGAACGAGTCGATGATGGTGATGTCTTTTTCCGTTCCGTCAGAAAGCTTCACCCAACCGGGAGCAATCGAACCGGCGTACAGGAACGCACTCGCGAGGTCAAGACGCGCTGCTGCCATGAGCATTCCGGGGATTGACTTGTCGCAACCCGCGAGAAGGACAGTCCCGTCGAGCCGTTCTGCTTGCACAACTGTTTCAACCGAGTCGGCAATCACTTCGCGCGAAACGAGTGAAAAATGCATTCCTTCGTGACCCATCGAGATTCCGTCTGAAACGGAAATGGTTCCGAACTGCAACGGGTAACCGCCTCCGCGGTGCACGCCCTCTTTCGCTGCTTGAGCGAGACGGCCGAGTGACAGGTTGCACGGCGTGATTTCGTTCCACGAGCTAGCGACACCGATTTGGGGTTTGTCCCAATCCTCGTCGCCCATACCGACCGCGCGCAGCATGCCTCGAGACGTGGATGCTTCAATGCCGTCGGTGACTACACGCGAACGGGGTTTGCGGTCGATTTCGCTCATGACTCAAGTCTACAAATGCCTTTGCCTCGTGGCATAACGCAGGTTCGGGTAAAGTCGAAAACAGGGAGGTTCAGACGGTGAAAAAGTTTCTCATGAACGGAACGTTCATCAGCGTGCTCTTTTCCGTTTTTGGGCTCATCAAGACGACGATGACGGGCAAGCGCGATTGGAAGCTCATTCTTCTGTGGGCGTCGTGGGTGTTGAGCCTCATTGCCGTGATCGCGACAATCAACGACCCCGATGCCAACGACGAGCTCGACGAGTATTAATGACACAGCGCCAACCCCGAAGGATTGGCGCTGATCAATAACCGACTGGTTACTTGAGCTTGAGTGCCTTGACGAGCTGAGGCTTGGTCATCGCTGCATAGCCCTTGAGACCTTTCGCCTTAGCTGCTGCACGAAGCTCTGCAACGCTTGAGGCGGCGGAAACCTTGGGCGACACTGCGGCCGACACGGTCTTCGCGGCTGCCGTTGCACGCTTCGCGACTGCTGAACCGGCTGCCGTTGCTTCCTTCTGAACCGTCTTGGCAAGAGCCGACGCTTCCTTGCCGGCAACCTTGGCGACCTTCGTTGCCTTCTTGGCAACAACGCCTGCTTCCTTCTTCACGGTCTTAACAGCCGAGTTGGCTTGCTTCTTGACCGTCTTGACAGTCTTGGCAGCGCCGCGCTCAACCTTCTTCGCAATAACTGCTGCATCTTTCTGGGCTTCGGCCGCAATTTTCTGCGCCGCTTCCATGACATCTTCTGCCTTTTCTTGCACATCTTTCGACGCGTTCGAGAACAGTTTGCTAAAACTAAACTTTGCCATTCGAGTAACTCCTCCATTGGTTGTAGCGGTTATGCCGCGTTCCCTATGTTACCGAAAATCCGCCGTTACGGCAGTAACGCTGTTGTGACACCGAGCCCGAGAATGAGGGTTGCCCCGATTACCCGGATGGTGACGATTCGCTGCGGTGACTGGGCGAACCAGTCGCGGGCTGCACCGGCCGAGAGCGCGTAGATTGCGTCCCCAGAGATTCCGAAGATGACAAACACGACGCTGAGGATCAACATCTGCAACACGATCGGCCCGCGAGACGGATCAACGAACTGCGGGAAAATCGCGGAGAAGAACACGATGGTCTTTGGGTTTGACATTCCGACAATGATTGATTCCCTCAGGAGGTGCTTTGACTGCGGCGCGCTGACAGCATCGCCGTTGTCGATTCCGTCGCGTCGATGCCGCAGCGAATTAATCCCGAGGTAAATCAGGAAACCAGCCCCAGCTAGGCGGATCACCGTCATGAGTGTGTCGTTTGATTCGATAAGGATTCCTAGCCCGACAGACACAGCAACTGCTTGCACAAAAACGCCGATGCCGTTCCCCACTACGGTGATCACGGCACCGCGCCTGCCGAGCACGAGAGCCCGGGATATCGCGAACATCACCGAAGGACCGGGAATCGCGATAATCACCAGTGAAAACGCGATGAACGGCAACAGTGTGTCGAGTGGAACCACATCGCCATTGTGTCACGGCGTTGGCACTCACAGTTCGGATTTGTGGTCGCGCCAACCCGTGTTCGTGTCCTCCGAGGTGCAGTGCTAGCGTGAGGGAATCATTCATCGTCGATTGAGCAAGGGAAAATCCATGGACATCAACCTCATCCACCCGGACCTGCGTAAGGCAACGGAATCGTTCCCGAAACTCCCCTTGACATCAGGCTTTGGTCGTTCAATCACTCGCTTATTGCTGCCTTTGCTGTTGCCTCGCGCCACGGATCTAGGTGGTGTGACAATCGAGCAGGTCACGACGCCGGCCGGACAAAAACTGCGAATTTACACGCCTTCCGAGGCGAAGACTCGAGCGGCGCTGCTATACATTCACGGTGGCGGAATGATGATTGGCTCTCCTGCGCAAGACGATCGGTTTTTGGCGGCGACGGCCGCCGAACTCGACATCGTTATCGTCTCGCCGCGCTACAGGCTCGCACCTGAAAATCCCGCACCTGCAGCCCTCGATGACTGTCGTGCCGCGTGGGGTTGGGTGATTGACAATGCCTCTGCGCGAGGTATCGATATAACGCGACTCGCGATTGGTGGTGAAAGCGCCGGCGGTGGTCTTGCCGCTGGTTTGGTACTTGGAATCCACGACGAAGGGGGCATCCAGCCCGTCGCTCAATGGCTGTTTTGCCCGATGCTCGACGACAGAACTGCTCTCGATCGGTCCCTGGACGAGGCGAATCATTTTGTCTGGAGTAACACATTGAACGTTGCTGGGTGGAAGTCGTATTTGGGCGCACGATATGGAACTGACGACGTTACTGAGTATGCCGCTCCAGCACGACGTGCGAATCTTCGCGGGCTACCCAAATCCTGGATTGGTGTTGGGGACGTCGAACTGTTTAACGACGAATGCAAGACCTATGCGAACAGATTGAATGCAGCCGGTGTACCGTGCCAGTTAGACGTTGTTTCGGGCGCTCCGCATTCATTTCAAGGACTAGCTCCTGAGACCCAACTGTCCAAGGACTACCTGACACAAGCCAGGGGTTGGCTTGGCAAAGCGCTCGCGGGCTAACTACAGAACTTGCACTTGACGAAAAAGGAAAAACCCGAGCGTGGAGGCCCGGGTTTCTCGTACACCCCCCGGGACTTGAACCCGGAACCCACTGATTAAGAGGCAGTGGGCCAACACGCCTAAACCCGAGTAAATACAGGGCTCTAGGGAGATGCCCGTCCACGCGTGGACGCTACGTGGACTACGGAATTGTTTTCACTCGAGTTTTTCGAGTCAGATCGCGGCACAAACTCCCCCGCGCATAAGCCCGCAAACGGCCGCAAATTAACGCACAAGTTCCCCGGCCC
>WLES01000019.1 GCA_009704155.1 Actinomycetota bacterium
AATCGAATTGGGGTTTGACCTCGTTGTTTCACACCACCCGTTGTTGCTCCGCGGAGTTGACACGGTGTCTGAAGAGACCTACAAGGGGGAGCTGATTGCGCGATTGATTCGCGCCGATTGCGCCCTGCTCACCGTGCATACAAACGGTGACCGAGTCGAGTCGGGAACGAGTGCGACGCTCGCAGCAGCGCTCGGCCTGAACGGTGGTGAACCGATCGCTGCCCATCCACATGGCGGTGGGATTGGCTTTGCGGGAGACATTCCAGAGCAATCGCTCGGAACCTTTGCGAAAAAGGTGGCTGCAGTCCTTCCCGCGACGGCCGGAGGCGTTCGAGTGTCTGGTGATTTCGAACGGCGTGTCACGACCGTTTCGTTGTGTGCTGGCGCAGGCGATTCGTTACTCTCACACCCGCTCGTTCGAGCGAGCGATGTCTACGTCACGTCCGATCTTCGGCACCACCCCGTGTCCGAGTTCCGCGAAAGTTCGCGACTCTCACGTGACACAGCCGTGATCGATGTATCTCACTGGGCTGCTGAATGGTTGTGGCTCGAGGTTGCGGCAGGGGAACTGCGAAACTCGTGTCCAGAGTTGTCGATCACGGTGTCTGACATAAACACAGACCCGTGGAACTTTGTGGTAGTCCAGTGACCGGGTTGTCGGTGAGTCCGGACATCCAGGCGCGGCTCCTCGATGTCAAAGACATGGACACTGAGATGATCGTGGCACGACGACGCATCAGTGAATTGAGCAATGAGGTCGACGCACTCGAGTCGGACGACGCTTACCACCAGCTCGTTCGAGAAGCGGAAAACGCGGCGGATCGAGTCGACGACGTGACTCGCGAAAAAGAGCACGTAACGGCTGACATCGAGGTTGCTCACGCTCGCATCGTGCGCGACAGGGAGCGCGAGGCGGCGTCGAGCGACACGAAAGAACTCGTCGCACTGGAATCGGAGATTTCGTCGCTCGAACGCAGGATCGAAATGCTCAAAGAACAACAGGGTGAGATTCTGGAACGCTGGAAGGCTGCCACCGCCGACCGCGAGCGGCTAATGACGGAGCGCGATGCGTTTCACGAGCGTCGAAGTGAAACGCAGGCGAAACTGCGCTCGGAGATTGACGCAAAAACCACCCGCATTGCTGCGGTGGAGAGTGACAGAGCACGCCTCATCGCCGAGTTGCCGGTTGAACTCGTTGAGCTCTACGAGCGCCAGCGCGAGCGATACGGGGTAGGCGCTTCGCTTCTCACGCGAGGCATTTCAACAGCGAGCGGTGTCGAACTCACGCCGTACCAGCTTGACGTTGTGAAAAACGCTGACCCGTTTGAGGTCCTGATGTGTCCAGATTCGAACGCGATTCTCATTCGGACGGCAGAATCGGGCCTGTGAGAACCCTGATCGTCGAAGCTGACGGAGGCTCCAGGGGGAATCCAGGAGTCGCCGCCGGGGGAGCGGTCGTCATTGATGGCATCACGGGGGAAATCCTCGCGGAGGTCGCCGTTTTCGTGGGAATCGCAACGAATAACGTCGCCGAGTACTCTGGACTCGTTGCGGGGCTTCGGCGTGCACGAACAATCGATCCGGCCGCCTCAATCCACGTGAAGATGGATTCAAAGCTTGTCGTTGAACAAATGGCTGGTCGATGGAAGATCAAGCATCCCGATATGCGCGAGCTGGCGCTGGAGGCCAATTCATTAATCGCCGGAGTGCCGGTTACCTGGGAATGGATTGCCCGTGAGTTCAACTCACGAGCTGACGCTGTTGCCAACCGATCAATGGACCGTCGCGAATCGTTTGAGTAATCACTAGCATTGACAACGAGAGGGTCGGCCAGGCGGTCGCGTCACCGAAAGGTGCCGAGGAACGTCCGGGCTCCACAGAGCAGGATGGTGGGTAACACCCACCCGGAGTAATCCGCGAGACAGTGCCACAGAAAATAGACCGCCCGCAAGGGTAAGGGTGAAACGGTGGTGTAAGAGACCACCAGCGGTCAAGGTGACTTGGCCGGCTAGGTAAACCTCGTCCGGAGCAAGACCATGCAGATGCCGTTGACGCTGCTCGCCGAGGCATCGGGTAGGTTGCTAGAACGGCGCGGCAACGCGCCGTCGAGATAGATGACCGTCCACGACAGAACCCGGCGTATCGGCCGGCCCCTCAACTACTTGTTGTGCGAAAATGGCGCAAGTGCAGCTGCACCGAGGATTCCCGCATTGTTGAAATGCATCGCCGGGACGATGGGGGTGGTGAGTTCGAGCAGCGGCAAGAACTCCGCGTAGTCCTTCGACACACCTCCACCGACTACGAACAGTTGAGGCGAGAAGAGCATTTCGAGGGTCGAGTAATACACCTGCAAGCGCTCGGCCCAGCGGGTCCACGACAGGCGTCGGCGAAGTCGAGCTGAGTTGGCTGCGCGTTTCTCCGCCGTCTGCCAACGCGAACCGGGAAGGTTGATGTGGCCCAATTCGGAGTTGGGGATGAGCATTCCGTTGTAAATCAACGCACTGCCGATTCCGGTTCCGAGAGTTGTAACGAGAACGAGCCCTGATACGCCTTTTGCGGCGCCGAAGCGGACCTCGGCAACACCGGCTGCGTCGGCGTCATTGACGACGTGCACAAGCCTGCCCGTTGCTCGCTCGAACAGCTCGCCGACGTTCGTTCCAATCCACGACTTGTCAACGTTGGCCGCCGAACGCGCCACTTCGTCAATGATCACGGCGGGGAAACACGCACCGATCGGCAGTGAGCCGTGAGGATCCAGTTGTTCAACAAGTTGAGCAACGACCGCGGCAACATCTGCCGGCTTCGCGCCTTCCGGGGTTCCGACCTTGATTTTCTCTGACACAAGTTCGCCGCTGTCGACGTCGACGAGTGCTGCCTTAATGCCGGTACCACCGATGTCGATGCCAATCGTGCGCGTCATTGGGTCTCCAGCAGTCGTTTTCGGGCGGATAATTAACAGTCTACCGATGAGGAGGTTGCGATGGCATGGTGGTACAACCACAAGACAGAAACTGTTGAGGAAGGCCAGCAATCCCTCGGGAGCGATCGAGACGGACCGTTTGCGACACGAGAGGAAGCGGAGCGAGCCCCGGAAATCGCGCGGGAACGGTCCCGCCAGTGGCAGGACGACGAAGAATCAGAGAACGATTAGCCGTCGAACGAGTGTGACGCGTCGGGGAACTCTCGACGGCGTACCTCCGATTGCCACTTCTCGACAGCATCGCCGAGAACAGCGCGGAGGTTGGCATATTGCTTGACGAACGTCGGGACTCGGCCGTCCGACAGACCAGCGAGGTCAGTCCACACGAGGACTTGACCGTCGACGCCGTTTCCGGCCCCAATTCCAATCACGGGGATTGTCAACAGGGACGCTAGTTCCGTGGCGACATCAGTCGGAACCATTTCTACGACCACCGCGAATGCTCCGGCTTCCTGAACAGCGACTCCGTCAGCGATGAGCGCCTTTCCAGAGTCACCTCGACCCTGGACTACATGACCGCCCAGTCCGTGCTCACTTTGTGGAGTGAAGCCAATGTGGGCCATCACGGGTATTCCAGCGCCCGTAATTCGAGAAATCTGAGCGGCAACCCGTTGACCGCCTTCGAGCTTGACGGCGTGAACACCGGATTCCTTCATGAATCGAGTTGCCGTTGATAAAGCTTGATCAGCGTTGCTTTCGTAGGAGCCAAACGGAAGATCAGCGACGACGAGCGCACGCGTAGCACCAGCGACAACTCCGCGAGCGAGGGGTATGAGTTCGTCGACCGTCACGGGAACCGTCGAGTCGTACCCAAAAACCGTGTTGGCTGCGCTGTCGCCAACGAGAAGAAAGTCGACCCCCGCATTATCGAAGATCGTGGCCGTTAGAAAGTCATACGAGGTCAAGCCGGTAATGACGTGCCCAGACTTCTTGGCGCTATCGAAGTGGCGTGTGCGCACGCGCTTGACAGGTGAATCGGTCACTTCTTCAGCCTAGAGCGAAGTTCGACGCACGGTGATGGGAAGGCGGCGCTCTCTGCCAAACGCCATGGAGGAAATGCGCGGGCCGATTGCTCCCTGGCGCCGCTTCCACTCGCTAATCCTCACGAGATGTGCTACCCGAGACACGACATCTAGGTCGTAGCCCGCATTCACAATCCCGGCGACAGTCTGACGCTCGTCAATGAGAAGCTCCAGAATTGCATCGAGAGTTGCGTAGTCGGGAAGGCTGTCCTGATCTGTTTGGTCCGGTCGCAGCTCGGCGCTCGGCGGCTTCGAGATGGACTGTTGGGGAATCGGTGGAGTCTCGCCGCGACGTCGGGCGCGCTCATTTCGTCTCTCCGCGAGTGCCCACACGAGAGTTTTGGGGACATCCTTGAGGGGAGCGAACCCGCCTACGGTATCTCCGTACATCGTCGAGTATCCAACAGCGACTTCGCTCTTGTTGCCCGTGGTGAGCACCAGGTGGCCGCTCTGATTTGATTTGGCCATGAGAATTACACCTCGGATTCGTGCTTGAACATTTTCGGCGGCAAGGCCTGTGAGTTCAAGCTGCGACTCCAGGGGGTCAACGAGAGGTGCAATGGGTTCCACGACGTACGCGCACCCGATGTTCTCAGCGAGCTGCAGTGCGTCAGACTTGGAGTGCTCGCTCGACCACTTGCTTGGCATCGAGACACCCAATACGTTGGCCGCGCCAACGGCATCAGCAGCGAGAACGGCACACACAGCGCTGTCGATGCCGCCAGACAAACCGAGCACGATGCCGGGGAACCCGTTTTTGAGGGCGTAGTCGCGAAGTCCGAGGACAAGCGCATCCCACACGTCATCACGTTCGTCGTTGTCGCGGAGATCGCCAACCTCCACACCCGACGCGAGGTCATGCGTCCTGACAGCAAGGCCAGCCTGATTTGATGTGCCGTCAACGTCCGTGTAAAGGATGCTCGGCGCAAATCTCGGGGCTCGCGAGATGAGTTCACCTGATGCGCTAGTAACGGCGGAATCCCCGTCAAATACGAGGTCGTCCTGGCCACCGACGAGGTTGACGTAGAGCAGCGGTGATCCGAACTCGATGGCGCGACGAGCCATCAGTGGCATTCGCATGTCGTCTTTTGTGCGTTCGTAGGGCGAAGCGTTGATAACGAGTACAACATCGGTTTCTAGGCTTGCCATTCGCGCAGTCGGTCCATCGTCACGCCACAAGTCTTCACAAATGAGTAGGCCAGTTGTGACCCCACCGACAGTCACCACAGAGTCGGTTTTTCCAGGGTTAAAGACTCGCTGTTCGTCAAACACTGAATAGTTCGGCAGGTGTTGCTTGTCGTAGATCTCGACGACGTCACCCTCAAACAGCACGGCGAGCGAATTGTGGGCGATTGCTCCACCGTGTGACGTTTCGTCTGATTCACGGATGTACCCGACAACAACGGCGATATCGCCCAACCCTTTGGTGCGAAGTGTGCGTGCAAGTTCGTCAACGCCACTCATCGATTCCCGCACAAAATCGAGGTTGAATGCCAGATCTTCGATGGGATAGCCCGTCAACGCCATTTCGGGGAAAGCAACGACCGACGCAGAGTTCTCGCTCGCCTCGGAGACTGCATCGATGATGAGTCGAGCGTTTCCCGCAATGTCACCCACGATGGGGTTTATTTGAGCGAGAGCGAAACGAATCCGCGACATACTTAGTAGCCTAGTAGTGACGGGAAACCTCGAGGAGTCACATGGAGAAGCAGCAGGAGTTCGTGCTCCGCACCATCGAAGAACGCGGAGTCAAATTCGTTCGTTTGTGGTTCACTGACGTCTCGGGAACACTCAAGAATGTTGCGGTTGCACCAGCAGAGGTTGAGGGAGCGTTCGCCGAAGGTCTCGGTGTTGATGGTTCGTCAATTGAGGGGCTCACGCGCGTCTATGAAGCCGATGTCTTGCTCCATCCGGACCCCACAACGTTTCAGGTTCTCCCGTGGCGCGGGCAGGTCGACCCGACCGCTCGAATGTTTTGTGACATCACCACCCCGGACGGTGCCCCGGCCGCAACCGACCCTCGCTATGTTCTCCGCCGCACTCTCGAAAAGGCGGCAAACCTTGGCTTCACCTTTTACACGCACCCCGAGATTGAGTTCTACCTCTTTGAATCAAAGGACGTGACCAAACTCGTTCCCGTTGACGAAGCGGGGTATTTCGATAACGTCCCGGGTGGAACAGCCCACGATTTTCGCCGCAACGCCGTGAGGCACCTTGAAGACCTGGGGATTTCGGTCGAGTTCAGTCATCACGAAGCCGGTCCAGGGCAAAACGAAATCGATCTTCGATACGCCGACGCATTGACGACGGCTGACAACATCCAGACTTTCCGGACGGTTATCAAAGAGGTCGCAATCGAGCAGGGCGTGTACGCGACGTTCATGCCGAAGCCACTCTCAAACCAACCGGGTTCAGGGATGCACACACACATGTCACTGTTCGAAGGTGACACCAACGCGTTCTTCGACCCCAGCAAGCCCCACAACCTGTCAACGACTGCTCGACAGTTCATGGCGGGAATCCTCACGCACGCGCCTGAGATCACTGCTGTCACGAACCAATTTGTTAACTCGTACAAGCGACTCTGGGGAGGCGGAGAAGCACCACCGTTCATCACGTGGGGTCACAACAACACGTCTGCACTCATTCGCGTTCCTAACTACAAGCCAGGTAAGGAACAGTCCGTCCGAATCGAATACCGTGGTCTCGACGCCGCAGCAAACCCATATCTTGCATACTCACTACTGCTTGCAGCCGGACTCAAAGGTATTGACCAGGGATACGAGCTTCCCGCAGAAGCTGAGGGTGACATCGCTGCACTCAGCGCAACGGAACGGCGCGCACTCGGCTACCAGCCTCTACCTGAAAGCCTGCATCGCGCACTCGCCATCATGGAAGAGAGCGAACTCGTCGCGGAGACGCTCGGTGAGCAAGTGTTCAACTTCTTCATTCGCAACAAGCTCGCTGAGTGGGCCGCTTACCGCCAGCAAGTGACGCCGTGGGAGTTGGAATCCAACTTCCGCCAGATCTAGTTGATGGCGAGACAACCCGGCCTTCACGCTCTCGCGCAGTTCGGTTTTGTCAACCTCGGCGATGCGCGCGAGATTCTCACCGCACGAAGTTGGGAGCCGGGTTGGTTTTGCTTCGCTGCAAGTCCAGATAAGTCGATCGCGTGGCTGGCGCGACTTGCAGACATTGACGAAGGCGCAGTCGCTAAAGCTCTAGTCGATTCTGATTCCCGCCTCAGGGACGGGTTGATTCGAGTCCTCGGTGCGAGCGATGGGTTGGCGGAGTTTGTGCTTCGGTCGCCCCAGTCCTTCGTGCGCGCGCTTGCCCCTGATTCATTGCCGACAGCAGATGAATACCGAGCGGAGCTGCGTTCGCGCGGTATTCGCACCGCCGACGAATTACGTCACGCGTACCGCGAGTTGCTCATCACCGTCGCAGCGTGGGATCTCATGCAGCCGAGCGCTGTCGAATCGGTTAATCGGGTCGGCGAAGCCCTCGCGGATCTCGCCGATGCAACGGTGGACGTTGCGGTCGACGTGGCTCGAGCAAACCTCGCTACGCAACCCGATGTGTCTGATCGGGTTCGACTGACGGTCATCGCGATGGGTAAAACAGGTGCCCGCGAACTCAACTATCTTTCAGACGTTGACGTCATTTTTGTGTGTGAATCAGACACAATTGAGGACAATGTTGGCGTCGAGGTCGCGACGAAAATCGCTCGTGCCACAATTGCCATTCTCAACGAACCCAGTCTCGAACCGCCGTTGTGGGAACTTGATGCGAACTTGCGGCCCGAGGGGGCGAAGGGCGTTCTGGTCCGATCACTCGACTCGCACATCGCCTATTACGAGCGATGGGCTGAAAACTGGGAATTCCAAGCGCTCCTCAAGTCACGACCAATGGCGGGGGATCGTGAACTGGGAAATCGCTACCGTGAGGCCATGGAGCAGTTCGTCTGGACGAGTTCGAGCCGCCCAGGGTTCGTCGAGTCGGTGCAACGTATGCGCGAACGTGTGACAGACAACATCCCAGAGGCCGACAGGGACAGCCAAATCAAACTCGGTCCCGGTGGGCTCAGGGACATCGAGTTCACCGTTCAGTTACTGCAGTTGGTTCACGGTAAGGATGACGCCACCGTGAGGTCGAGAGACACTCTGACGAGTCTCCAGAGGCTTGCCGACGCGGGGTACGTTGGCCGCGGTGATGCGCAGAAGTTTGGTGACGCGTATCGAGCCCTTCGAGTTCTCGAGCACCGGGTTCAGTTGCTCAACCTTCGCCGCACTCACTTAATGCCTCGTGACGATGACGCGCGTCGAATCCTGGCACGGGGCAGCGGACTAGCAGATTCGGCTGAAGGACTTGCCGACTGGTGGACGGCAACAAAGCTGTCCGTGCGAGCACTCCACGAAGCAATCTTCTACCGACCGCTTCTCGGTGCGGTGGCCTCGCTGCCAGAGAACACAGTGGCACTGACAAGCGAACAGGCAGAGGCGCGTCTCGCTGCGACGGGATTTACGGATCCCGTCAACGGGATGCGTCACATCGCGGCGTTGACAAACGGAATCAGTCGCACAGCAACAATGCACAAAAATCTTTTGCCGGTGTTGCTCAAGTGGATGTCTGAGGGGACCGACCCAGACCGCGCGCTGGCGTCCTTCAGGAGAATCAGTGAATCGCTTAACGACACTCACTGGTATTTGAGACTGCTCAGAGACTCAGCTGGTGCTGCTCAACGATTGAGCAGAGTCCTTTCCGTTTCGTCTTACTGTTCGCAGCTGTTTGAGATTGTTCCGGACGCCGTCGCGTGGCTCGATGACGATGATTTGCTTACCCCGCGAACCCTGAGCGAATTGAGTGTCGAGTTCGGAGCGATTGATGTGCGTCACAGCGCCGTCGACGATGCCGCGAAGACGATCCGACATGCACGGAGACGAGAGTTACTTCGATTGTCGCTCGGCGCAGTGTTGGGAGTAACGCATTTCGAAGCCCTTGCCCGGGGATTGAGCGATGTGACAACAGCGACCCTCAATGTTGCCGTCTCCCTCGCACGAAGGGACGCTGCCGGCATCGACTTCTGCGTTGTCGCAATGGGTAGGTACGGGGGTGACGAGTTGGGCTTCTCTTCCGACGCTGACATTCTGTGGGTGTTTAGAGACACGGGTGCTGGCGAGAACGCACACAAGACGGCGGAAAAAGTCGTCAAGAACATCCTTCGCTTGACGGAGGACGTGCGATTTCCCCTTGACCTGGATGCTGGGCTTCGGCCGGAGGGAAAGAACGGGCCAATTGTGCGATCACTCGATGCCTACGCAGCTTATTACGAGGGGTGGAGTGATGTGTGGGAAACGCAAGCGTTGCTCAGAGCTGTTCCCATTGCGGGAGACGAGCCTCTCGGGCAGGATTTCCTCGCCTTGGCGAACAACGTTCGCTATTCGCACGACATCACAGCCGA